>DATAAP010000597.1:0-2475 GCA_036260035.1 Alphaproteobacteria bacterium
CTGCTCGACCCGAAGCGCACGGTGCAGATCGGCATCCGCGGCTCGCTCTATGCTGCCGACGATCTCGACTGGGCGCTTCGGGTCGAGCAGGCCCTCTTCGACCGCGCGGCGGAACGGCGTGCCGTGCGTGTACTTGAAATCGCCGAAATAGCGGTCCCACGTGTCGGAATGCGCATCGAAATGGACCATGCCGACGGGGCGCTTCTTGTCGACGATGCCGCGGAAGATGGGCAGGGTGACGAGGTGGTCGCCGCCGGCCGAAAGCGGCATCGCGCCGGCCGCCTTGACGCGCGCATAGAACTGCTCGATGCGCGCGAGCGTGTCGGCGATGTCGCACGGGTTGACCGGCACGTCGCCGAGATCGGCGATGCGCGCCAACTGGTAGGGCGCCGTCCGAGTGACTGGATGGATGCGGCGGATCAGGCTCGACTGATCGCGGATCGCCCGCGGCCCGTGGCGGGCCCCCGGGCGGTTCGTCGTGCCGCCATCCCAGGGCACGCCGATCAGCCCGATATCGACCGCGGCCGGGTCGGCGGCGTAGGGGAACCGCATGAAGGTTGCGATGCCTGAGAAGCGTGGCAGGACAATGCCCGAGACGGGCTCGACGGGCCTGGCGTCATCCATGTTCATTCTCCGCCGGCATGCGAGTCGCAGGCCGATTATACGCGCGGTCAAAGTCGACCGGTCGGGAAAGTCCGGTGTTTTCCGCAACGCTGCAAGTGCGAACGCAAAGTAGGGCATCAGCCGCGCTAACTAACGCCCAGCCGGGGCTGGTTAAGCTTGTGCTTGCCAAGTCAATGACCTAGCTAAGTTGCAGAAATACAACACATTGTAGGGAAGCGAATCATCGGTCTTGATTTTTGCACCGCACAAATTCATATTGTGCATCGCGACATCGCTGATGTCGCGACGGGAACCGACCTTCGGTCCGTTCCCGGGCGTTTCCTCCCTAAACTTGGGCCGTGCGTGCACGGCCCATTTTTTTTGCCTCAGCGCCCTTTTGCTTCGTCCGGCAGGGTGGTCTGCCCCTCGCCTAGGGGCCGCTGCATCATCACGCTGTCGACCCAGCGGCCGAATTTCAGGCCGATAGCCGGCAGTAGCGCGACCTGCTTGAAACCAGCGGCCGCATGGACGCCGATCGACCCGTGATTGGCGCTGTCGCCGATGACCGCGACCATCTGCCGGTAGCCAAGCGCCGTGCAGCGGCGCACCAGCTCATCCAGCAGCCGGCGGCCGGCGCCGCGGCGTTGGCCTTCGGGCGCGACATAGATCGAATCCTCGACCGAGTAGCGATACGCCGAGCGTGGCCGGTATGGACCGGCATAGGCATAACCCGCGATGCCGCCGGGGACGGCCGGATCGTCGGTCTCGGCAACGAGATAGGGCAGCCCGCGCGCGACGATCTCGTTGCGGCGGCGGATCATCTCGGCGAGATCGGGCGGCGTCTCCTCGAAACTGCCAAGCCCGGTGCGCACATGATGGACGTAGATCGCGTGGATGCGCGGCATGTCCTCGTCGCACGCGTCCCGGATCCGGATGCGGCTTGGCGTTCCCTCGGGCATCGCCGTCATCCGCGCGGCAATGCCGCCGCGATATCCGTCAGCGCCTCGATCAGGCCGTCGAGCGCGCGCTTGAGGGCGGCGAAGCCGCCGCTGCGCTCGATGCGCAGCTCGTCCATATAGAGGCCGCGGTTGATCTCGATCTGCAGGGCATGGCGGCCGCGCGCGGGCTGGCCGTAATGCCTGGTCGTGAAGCCGCCTGCGTACGGGTCGTTGCGCGCCACGGCGAAGCCCTGCCGGCGCAGGAAGCTCTCCGTCTCGCGCATCACCGCCGGCGCGCAGGATGCGCCGAAGCAGTCGCCGAGCACGAAATCGACGCGCCGCTTGCCTGCATCGCGGTCCGTCGGGCCCCCGACCGACGGCATCGAATGGCAATCGATCAGCAGGGCGTGGCCGAAGCGCGCATAAGTCGCATCGATTAGGCCCTGCAAGTGCTCATGATAGGGCCGGTAGAGCGTCTCGATGCGCAGCCTGGCATCGGCGAAGCTCAGCTTGCCGCGATAGATCTCCGCACCGTTAGCGACGACGCGGGCGATGGTGCCGAGCCCGGCGCTGACGCGCGGGCTGGCGCCGTTGACGTAGGAGGGCAGCGCGTCGGCGAACATCGTGGGATCGAGCTCCCACGGCTCGCGGTTGGGATCGATATAAGCGCGCGGGAAGAACGCTTTGAGCAGCGGCGCTCCGCGCTCGGGCGCACCCGCGAACAGCTCGTCGACGAAAGCGTCTTCGGAACGCCGCAGCGTGAGCGGATCGAGCCGCGAGCCGGTGACAAATCCTGGCGGGTAGCGGTTGCCGCTGTGCGGCGAGGCATAGACCACGGCCGCCGTCTGCTGCGGCGGTGCAATGACGGCGAAGGGCGGATCGATCGGGTTGACGGCGGCGGGCTCGAACGACATGCGCGCTTGCTGATTTAGAC
>DATAAP010000598.1:0-3691 GCA_036260035.1 Alphaproteobacteria bacterium
AAACGGGGGATACCTGTTGCTGGATGCCCGGCGGCTGCTGCTCTCGCCTTTTGCCTGGGAGGGCCTGAAGCGCGCACTCAAAGCTCAAGAGGTCCGCATCGAGCATCCCATGGAGAGCGCCGGGCTTGTTTCGACGCAGACGCTCGATCCGGAGCCCATTCCGCTCGATGTGAAGGTGGTGCTGTTCGGCGACCGCGAGCTTTATTACCTGCTCTCGTCCCTCGACCCCGACTTCCCGCGCCTGTTCAAGGTGCAGGCCGACTTCGACGACACCATCAACCGTTCGTCTGAGAACGACAACGCCTACGCGCGGCTGATCGCGTCGGTGGTCAAGGAGCACAGCCTCAAGCCGGTGGATGCTTCGGGTGTAGCTCGCATCATTGACGAGGGCGCGCGGCTGGCCGACGACCGAGAGAAGCTCTCGATCGAGCTGGGGCGCATCGCCGACATCGTGCGCGAGGCGGATTACTGGTCGGCCCAGGCCAAGCGTTCGGTCACCACGAAGCAGGACGTTGAGCGCGCCATCGACGAGCAGATCCAGCGCGCCGATCGCCTGCGCGATAGGGCTCAGGAGACTATCAACCGCGGCATCGTGCTGGTCGATACGGAGGGGACCCGCGTCGGCCAGATCAACGGCCTGTCCGTGCTGCAGCTCGGATCGTTCTCATTCGGACGGCCGAACCGCATTACGGCGCGCGTGCGCCTCGGCGCCGGTCGTGTGACGGACATCGAGCGGGAGGTAAAGCTCGGCGGCCCGCTGCATTCCAAGGGCGTGATGATTCTGTGGGGCTTCCTGGCCGGTCGCTATGCGCTGGACGTGCCGCTGGCGCTGGCGGCAACGCTCGTGTTCGAGCAGTCCTACGGCGGCGTGGACGGCGACAGTGCGTCGTCGGCGGAGCTCTATGCGTTGTTGTCCGCCCTCTCGGAGGTCCCGATCAAGCAATCGCTGGCGGTGACGGGCTCTGTGAACCAATACGGCGAGGTGCAAGCCATCGGCGGCGTGAACGAGAAGATCGAGGGGTTCTTCGACGTGTGCCGCGCCAGGGGTCTCAACGACCAGCAGGGCGTGCTGATCCCCAAATCCAATGTGCAGCATCTGATGCTGCGGCAGGACGTGGTGGATGCGGTCAAGAACAAGCAATTCTCGATCTACGCGGTCGGCACCATCGATGAAGGCATCGAGATCCTGACCGGAGTGAAAGCCGGGGGGCGCGGGCCCGAGGGCCGCTTCGAACCTGGCACCATCAATCGTCTCGTGGAGGACAAGCTAAGGCTGTTCGCGGAGCGCGCACGCGGCTTCGCGAAAAGCGGCGGCGATGCGACTGAGCTGCCCAAGAGCACGTCATGATCGCGCACGTGGCAGAAAGGGGCTAAGACCGCGGCCGGGTGGTGCTGCACTTGCGATCGGCGCACCCGCATACGGTGGCCGTGGAGGCAGCTTTGCGCGTGGCGCGAGCTTATGGTGCGGAGCTGGAAAGCCTGTTCGTGGAGGACGAGCAGCTGTTCGACTGTGCCGCACACAGCTTCGTGCGTGAGGTATCACTTTCAGGCCGGCAGAGTCGCGCGTTATCAGTCGACACGGTGATGCGCGACCTCTCTCTCGCCGCGCAGGGCGCGCGCCGCCACATCGAGGTGCTAGCCCGCAAAGCCGAGGTGCCGCTGCGCTGCCGGGTGGTGCGCGATGAGCCGATCCGCGCTCTCTCCATTGCCTGCGCGGAGACGGGTCCGTGGAACGTGGTCGCGTTGGGCGAGCCGTTCGGCGCCGGCGACGGCACGCTGCTCAAGCAGTTGATGATCGACGTGTCCGGCTCGACGGGCTTGATTGCGGTTGGACCGAAGGGTCAGCAGGTCACGGGCCGCATCATCGTGGCGGTGGAGAATACCGAGCACCTGCCTGACCTCCTGCGTGCTGCCGAGCGCATGGCCGCCATCGATGGCGACGAGATCGTGCTGCTGCTGATCGCACCGGATGAGGAGCAGCTTCTCCAGATGGATGGCGAGGCGCGGCTGGTGGTCGAGGCGCGGGACGGCGTGCGCATTCAGTCGGCGGCCATTGCGCTCGGCGAAAGCGCGGTGATTGCCGAGACGTTGCGCCGGCGCGGCGGCGGCCTCGTCATCTGCGAGTTCGGCGGACTGGTGGTGCCGGATGGCGGGGACCTGCGGCCGCTGGCCTCGGTGCTGAGATGTCCGCTGTTCGTGGTGCGGTGACGCGATCAATCGGGCGCAGCGTGCACTTATTCCCTTGTAGCTGCCCTCACCTTAGCCCCTCTTCCCGCCATCGCTGACCTATCCCGGCGCTGTTCGTTTCGGACAATCTTCACCCTGCGTGGAAAAACTCAGGTCCCGAGCCGACGATGCGCGGGTCGGGCGCGCCGACGATCTTCTTCGACTTGCCTTCGTAGTCGATGGCGGCGAGCACGGTGCGGATCGCTTCGATGCGCGTGCGCCGCTGGTCGTTGGCGCGGATCACCGTCCACGGGCTCTCGGGCGTGTGCGTGAACCGGAAGATATCGTCCTTGGCCTTGGTATACTCGTCCCACTTGCCGATGGCAGCCAGGTCGATGTCGGTGATCTTCCAGCTTTTGAGCGGGTCGTGGCGGCGCTCGTGAAAGCGCTTCCACTGCATCTCGCGGCCGATGTCGAGATAGAACTTGAACAGGCGCATGCCATCGCGCATCAGCATGCCCTCGAACTGCGGCGCCTCGCGCAGGAAGTCGGCGAGCTGATCGGCGTTGCAGAAGCCCATGACGCGCTCGACGCCGGCGCGGTTGTACCAGGAGCGGTCGAACAGGACGACCTCGCCGGCCGCCGGCAGGTGCGCGACGTAGCGCTGGAAGTACCACTGCGTGCGCTCGCGCTCGGTCGGCGCCGCGAGCGCGGCGATCCGCCAGGCGCGCGGGCTCGTGCGCTCGGTGATGCGCTTGATCACGCCGCCCTTGCCCGCGGCGTCGCGCCCCTCGAAGATCACGACGACCTTCAGCCCCTTGGCCTTGATGTACTCCTGAAGGACGACGAGCTCGTGCTGGAGGCGGTCGAGCTCGCGCTCGAAGTCCTTGCGCTTGAGCTTGGGCTTCGCGTCGGCGGCCGGCTGATCGGCGGCGGGCTCGGGGTCCGGATCCGTCATCGTGATCGGGCGGCGTTTACCCGGGCGTCGCGCCGCGCACGCCCACGCGCCTCAGCCGCGGCGCTGCACGAACAGCGACTGCGCGCACGTCCCGATCGGCCCGCGCGCGTCGTGCAGCACCCCGCTGGCCAGGCCGAACCCGGCCACGCCGGTGACCGTGTGGGCGTCGAGGCCGATCCACTCCCCCACCGGCTCGCGGTGCAGGTGCACCGTCAGCTCGGTGTTGACGAACAGCCACGCATGGAACGGAAGGATCGCGCTGAGCCCGTTGGAGAAGTCCGCCGCCGCGCAGGCGCGCGCGAGCGGCGACGGCGCGACGCCCGGCAGCAGGTCGCCCCGCAGCCGGATCCAGGCGATCGCGTGGCCGGAGCCGGTCGCTCCGCCGACGCGGACGATCTCGGTCGCGCCCGGATAGAAGAGGTCGTCGCCCTCGACGAACGGCAGCCACGGCTCGCCGGTCTCTGGGCCCGGCAGCGCGGTGCGCGCCCGCACCGGCGGCGGGAGCGCCGCGGCCTCCGGCATCTCCGCCCGCCGCACGCGCACGGCGCGCGCGAGGCAGGCCCGGCG
>DATAAP010000599.1:0-7149 GCA_036260035.1 Alphaproteobacteria bacterium
CTCGAGGTCGGTGAGCCGCTCGGCCAGCCCGGGCTGCGCGCGCGCCGGTATCACCGCGATTGCCAGCGGCGTCGCATATTTCTGATGCAGCGCGAGCAGGCGATCGAGGGCGCCGCTCGGCGCCGTCGCGTCGTCGTCACGCCACCAGAACGTCGCGGCGCGTCCCGCGGCGCGCCACTGGTCGAGCTCTTCGGTCAGCGCCGTCCAACCGCTCACGCGCGTCTCCGGACAAGCCATTCGCTGACACGGCGCGCGGTTTCCCGAGCGCCGTCGCGGCGCAGCGCCGACGCGTCGGGCCGCTCCAGCGCAGCGGCACGGTCGATTGCGGCGGCGAGGATAGGCGCCGTCAGGCCGGCCTCGTCGCACACGACCGCCCAGCCGCGGCGCGCCAAAGCGTTCGCGCGCACGCTCTGCTCCGTCTCGTTCGCAGCAGCAAAAGGCACTAGGACGGCACGCGCCCGCGCGGTCAGGACATCCATCACGGTATTATAACCGGCCTGCGAGACGGAGACATGGCAGCGCGCCAGCAGGCCGGGGAAATCGCGCCGCGCCGGCTCGACGATGCATCCGGCATCTGCTGCACCCTGCAGCCGCTCGCGCGCATCTGTCGGCAGATCCGCGCCGAGCAGCAGGCGCCAGGGGCGGTTCCCGGCTGCGCTAAGCGGTCGGGCGACCACCGCGGCTTCAAGGAGCCGGGCGCCGACCGCACCGCCGCCGACCGAGACGATCACCTCGCCCTCCCCCTCGCCGCCGGGCGGCGCCGGCTTGGCCGGCCCGCCAACATAGCCGGTGTAGACCACGCGGCCGGCGATGCGCGCCTCGGGGAAGCTGGCGCCGAGCGGCAGCAGCGCCGGGTCTCCGTGCACCAGCACATGGTCGTACCAGGCGTGCACGCGTGCGATCATCTCGGCGGTTTTCCGTTGGTCGTCCTTGCGCGCGAGCACGTCGCGCACCGAGGCCAGAATCAACGGGCGCGGCGCGCGGTGGTGCGCGGCCTCCAGCAGCGGCACGAGTTCGAAGCTCAACACGCGGCGCCCGAGCGGAAACAGCTCGGTAATCACGACGTCAGGCGCGAAAGCCTCGAAGCGCGCGAGCAGGGCTTCGCGGCGCGCCGTGCGCCAAGCGTCGTCGACCGGAGCGCCACGCTCGCCGAGCAAGGTTTTGAAGCTCTCGTCCGCGGCGCGCGCCGGCGGCAGCTGGATCAGGCGCGCGGCACCGCAATCGAGGTCGCGCACCGGAAAGCCGCCGGAGACAAGCTCCACCTCGAACCCCGCATCCGCAAGAGCCGATGCGATGGCCGCGGCGCGCCGCAGATGGCCGCTGCCGAGCAAATGCTGCACATGGAACAGCACGCGCGCGGTCATCGCGGCGCTAGCGGGACGTTCAGGCGGTCCACGCGCGGCGTGCCGTCGCGCTCGAGCCGGAAGACATGCAACGCATACACATCGAAATCCTGCGGCGCTTCGCCGGTCATGTCCCAGCCGACCGCGCGGGCATAGACGGCGCGGATGACGCCGCGATGCGTCACCGCGATGGTCGACCGCTCCGCGCTGGCGATCTCCACCAGTAGCGGTGCCACGCGGGTCTGGACGTCGCGCGGGCTTTCGCCGCGGGGCGGTCGGAAATCGAGGCCGCGCGCCTCATTCGCGGCAAGGTCGAACCCATGGTGAGCACGCAGCTCGGCCAGCGTGTGGCCCTGGTAATCGCCCCAATCCATTTCGATGAGGCGCGGATCGCGCGAGATCACTAGGCCGAGCAGCGCCGCCGTGTCGATACAGCGTCGCAGCGGCGACGCAAGGGCGCGGAAACCTGCATACGGCTCGGGAATCCGTCGGCGCGCGAGATCGGCGCGGCTTTCGTCGAGCAGGGGCACGTCTTCATGGCCCTGCATGCGCCCCTCGCGGTTCCAGGCCGTCGGCGCATGGCGAATCAGCACGAGCTGTGTCATGTGCGGATCTTCGCCGCCGTCGCGAGGATGGCATCGAGCGTTGCGCCGGCGGCATCGATACCGTGCTCCGCGGCGACCTTCGCGCGCGCTGCCGCCGCGTAGCGGTGGCGCCGCGCTGTGTCACCGAGAAGCGTAGCGACGGCGTCGGCAAAGGCGCTTGCGTCGGCGAGCGGTGTCAGGATGCCGGTTTCGTTGTCCGCGACGAGTACGGGGACGCCGCCGCTGCGCCCCGCGACGACCGGGAGTCCCGCGGCCTGCGCCTCCAGGATCGCCATGCCCCAAGCCTCGTTGATCGCCGGCCACACGAACAGGTCGCACGCTGCGAGCGTCTCCGGCATCGCGTCGGGCGGCAGCATGCGGGCATATCTCACCCGCTCGCCAAGTGGCGCTAAAGCCGTTTCGACGTCGCGGCTCGCCGGTCCGTCGCCGATCACAAGCAGTTGCCAGCTTTGGCCAAGCAAGGATGGAAGCGCCTCGCCGAGTATGCGGTACGAGGCCATCTTATCGCCGCGGCGCATCATGGCTGTCGTGATCAGCCATGGGATTTCGGGGTCGAGCGCAAAACGCTGCGCGACGGTCAGGCGATGCACGGCGCTTGCCTCCGCGGCGGCTGCAAAGGGCGTGGCTTCCAGAAACGGCTTCACGTGGTGCAGTCTGTCGGCGCTGCGGAGATGCGGCACCACGCCGGCATCGTCGGCCGGATTGAGCGAGATCACCGCGTCGGCGCGCTTGAGCGCGGCGATGACAGCTTCATGGCCGAGCGACCACGGGCCGCCGGCGCGCTTCATCGCGACCGAGGCCTCGACCACGAGATAGGGAATCCTGAGCTCGCTGGCGACGCGCGGCCCAATCCAGTCCGGCGCCTTATAATAGAGGTGGTACGTCAGCCAGGCTCTGGGCTGTTGGGCGCTGGGCTGGTCGCGATAGTAGGCGATAAAGTGTGCAGCCAGCTTCGCGCCGAGCGCGGCAAGCCGACGCTGCTCTTCGACACCGCCGCTGCCGGCATAGCTGCGCAGGTCTGTAGCGACTTCGACGTCGTGTCCCGCGCGGGTCAGCGCTAGCCCGAGCAGCTGCGCCATGCGCCGGTCGCCGGACGGCACCGGATGATCGGGCGGCTTCAGCGGCGCGTAAAAGGCGATGCGCATGAGCGGTGCTCGCGCCTACGAGAATTGCGCTTGCGGCGCTACCCTCATCCTCCGCCTTCTTCCGCAAGCAGGAGAAGGGGCGCGGCCCAGCGCTTCTCCGAGACCCTTTCCCGCCTGCGGAAGATGGTAGGGTGAGGGTCGCGCCGCCCGCGCGGATATGACGGATTCAGCTCTGCTCTGCAACACGGACCTCCCGCGAAACAACCGCATCTTCCCTTCGTACACTCGCCTGCAGCAGCTCCGCGATGCATTCGATGCCGCGCTCCAGCGGGAAGTCGCGGCGCACGCGCGCCTCGCCGGCCGCGGCGAGCCGTGCGCGCAGCGCCGGATCGTGCGCCTGTCGGACGATCGCGGCCGCAAGCGCCGTGGGATCGCCGGGCGGCACGAGCGAGCCGGTCACGCCGTCCGCTACGAGTTCCGGAATCGCGGACACCGCGGTGGCAATCACCGGGCAGCCTTGGCTCAAGGCTTCGAGCAGCACGTTCGGCAACCCGTCGCGGTCGCCGTCCCCGCTTATGCGGCTGGCGAGCACGAACACATCGGCGTCGCGATAGGCGGCGCGCACCGCGTCCTCGACCTGGGCGCCGCGCCAGACGATCCGGTCGCCGAGACCAAGCGCGGCAGCCTGCTGCTTCAGCGCATGGAGCAGCGGCCCGCCGCCGATATGGACGAAGCGCCAGTTTAGATCGGGTGGCAGCAATGCCAGAGCTGCGAGCAAATCCTCATAACCTTTCTTCGGGACGGCCCGGCCGACGGAAAGGATGCGAAGCGGATCGGTCGCCGATGTGCCGTCGCGCGCAGGCCGAGTCACCGGAGAACTGGGAAAGCGCTCCGCGTCGAGTCCGTGATAGACCAGCGACACCTTGCCGGGCGCCAGCGTTTCGAGATGCTCGGCGCCGGCGCGCGTGCAGGTCACGGCCCAGACGGCTTCGCGGAGCTTTTCGCCTTTTTCCCAGTCCGGCGTGGTCCAGATGTCCTTGGCGTGCGCGGACACGCTCCAAGGCAGCGCGGTCATCAGCGCGGCATAGCGTGCGACCGAAGCGGGCGTGTGCAGGAAATGCGCATAGAAGTGTGCAACCGCCGGATCCCGCTCGGCGGCGAGCACGAGGGCCTGACCGAAGCGGCGGATGCGGTTGGGGGTGAGATCACGGCGGAGGTCGCGCAGCCAGGTGCCGCGGGCGCGGGCGTAGCCCGGCAGGCGCCGCGCGATGCGCCACCCCCGCCAGATTCGCAGCGGCTCGTGCCACAGATATTCCGGCAGGTAGCTAACCGGTGCTGCGACCGCGTGGTTGAGTGCATGCACCTGCCGGTCGGTCGGATGCCGCAGCGAATAAAGGTGCAGCCGCAGGCCGCGCTGCTCAAGCGCGCGCAGTTCCTGGGCAATGAAGGTCTCGGAGAGGCGCGGCCAGCCTTTGACCACGACGCCGATCGTGCGCTGATGTCGTTCGGGCATGCGTTGCCGGCAAGCTACAGCAGATCGCGCCGGCGTCCAGACCTCAGCCGTTCGTCGCCACCGCGAGCCGCCGCGGCATCGGCGCCTCGAACCTGCCCGGCAGCCAGCGATTGACCAGGCGCGCGACATTCCGGAAGCCGTCGAGCAGGCCCGGCACGACCATCTCCGACGGCAGCGGCTGCTCCGGCAGGCGGCGCAGGGCGTCGACCATGAGCCGCACATCGCGCTTCCCATCATCGGCGAGCATGCGGACCAGTCCCAGGTCCTGCGCGCGGCTGGCCCGGATGAACTGCTCCAGCCGCGGTGCCGTGCGCGGTACGATGATCGCGCGCTTGTTGAAGGAGAGGATCTCGCAGAACGTGTTGTAGCCGCCCATCGCGACTACGCCGACCGCGCGATCCATCAGCTCTTCGAGATGGGTGTCGAAGGTGATCGCTTCGACGTTATCGAGCCGGCGCGCCCGCTCCAGGAAATCGGTCTGCAGCTCAGGCTGCATGAACGGGCCCAAGACCAGCACCGCGCGGTGCGGCAGCCTGCGATCGTGCTCGTAGGCGCGCAGCACCCAGTCGATCAGCGCATCGCCATCGCCGCCGCCGCCGGTGGTGACCAGGATGTAGGGCTCCTGCGGGTTTTCGTGGCGGCGTGAGCGCTGCGTTGCCTGCGGTACTGTCCGCGGCAGATATCCAGTGTAGCTGATCTTCCGCTTCACCGGGCGCGGTAGCGCGATGCCTGCCAGCGGGTCGCAGATCTGCGGCAGGCCGTAGATCCAGATGTCGTCATAGAGGTCGCGCAGTGCCGGCAGCACGTTCTTGCGCTTCCATTCCGGCTCGAGCAGGGCCGGATCGTCCATGACGTCGCGCAGACCGAGCACCAGCGGCACGCCCTTCGACTTGAGCATGACGAGCGTGTCTTCGACTTCGCCGCGGAAGCCGAGCGGCTCCTTGTCGACCAGGAAGAGGTCGGGTCCGAACGCCTCCGCCGTGTGGCGGATGATCGAGGCGCGGATGCCGATCGTCTGCTGGATGTCGATGTGCAGATTGAGGGAGGTGTATTCGCCGTTGCGCAGTTTGATGACGCCGGGCACGCGGACGAAGTCGACTCGGGTCTTGAAATCGAAGCTGCCGATGATTGGCGAGCCCGACAGGATCAGGACCGACAAGTCCTTGTTGCGCTCGACCAGCGCATGCGCGAGGGCGCGGCAGCGGCGCAGGTGGCCGAGGCCGAGCGTGTCGTGGCTGTAGATGAGAATGCGGGAGCCGCCGTGCTTCACGGAATTCCTGGTCTGGCTCACGGGTCCGCCCCCCAGCTCGCTCCCCGGTAGGGGACTATGGCACAGGCGTAGGGGGTCGAAAAAGCCATGTTTTGGTTGACTATAGGGGCAGCTGAGCTGTTAATTCGATTGATTTTACAAATCGTTGTAAGCATTTCATGAATCGGCGGTTCTATAGAACGTCCGACCGCGGCCGGGCCTTCCCGACCCGGCGATCAATTGTCCTTTCGGCATTTGCGGCGCTGGTCGTGTCGACCTCAGCGGGTGCCGCCCGGGCCCACGACACGCGGCAGGGCGACCTTCATATTGGTCATTCCTGGACCAAGCCGGCGCCGGCCGGCGGGATCGCGGAGGTCTATTTCGCAATCATCAATCGCGGGACGCGCCCGGACCGCCTTGTCGGCGCCGAGTCCCGGATTGCGGCGCGCGCTGGATTGGCGGAAACGATAGGCGAGAGCGTAGCACCGCGCGCGGCGATCGAGCTGCCGGCGGGCCGGCCGGTGGCTCTCCGTCCCGGCCGTTTCCATATCCGGCTGGAAGGCCTCAGAGAGGCGCTTCAGCAGGGGCGGGACTTTCCGTTGACGCTCCGTTTCGCCGCATCGCCGCCCCTGGAGATCGTGGTTCTGGTCGAATTGGCGCTCGGCCACTAGCTGGTGGTGCCCTCGGGGGCGGCGCTGGTGGTGCAGGGTAGGGACAGGTAAATTGTCCGGCGAGGGTTGTTCAACTGCTCGGGCCCGCCCCGCGGCCCCCCAGCGAGATCGATGGAATCCAGCCTCTACCGCTTCGTTCTCAAGTACGCGCCGCGCGAGACCGCCTGGGTCTGCGCGCTGACGATCGGCTCGATGCCGTTCTATTACCTGTCGCTCGAAGTGCCGAAGACGATCGTCAACCAGGCGCTGCTGCAGAAGGACATCAGCTTCCCCACCGAGCTGCTCGGCGTCGAGCTCGACCGCGTCGCCTACCTCTTCCTGCTTTGCGCCGCCTTCTTCTTCCTGTTCGTCACGAACACGGGGATGAAGCAGTACATCAACACGCTCAAGGGCCGGCTCGGCGAACGGCTGCTGCGGCGCTTGCGCTACGAGCTTGTCTCGCGCGTGCTGCGCTTTCCGCTGCCGCATTTCCGCAAGGTTTCTGCCGGCGAGATCATTCCGATGGTGACTGCGGAAGTCGAGCCGCTCGGCGGCTTCATGGGCGATGCCATCGCGCAGCCGCTGATCCAGGGCGGGACGCTGCTGGTGATCGTCACGTTCCTGTTCGTTCAGAACCCGTGGATCGGCCTCGCGGCAGTGTCGCTCTATCCGCTGCAGGCGTATCTGATCCCGAAGCTGCAGCG
>DATAAP010000600.1:0-8912 GCA_036260035.1 Alphaproteobacteria bacterium
GGATCAGGTTGAAGGGCGTTCTCGCCGCCTGACGGAATTGGCGGAAGCCCGACTGCGCGAAGACCTTGCGGAGTCGCTCCTCGCCGGCCTGCGCTCCGAGCACATGCGTGCCGTTTTCCGAGATCGCGTGGGCGCAGCACAACACGGTGGAAGCGGCGTAATAGAGCCGGCCGACCGGATTGATATTGTCTTCGACGCGGTCGCCGGCGAACGGCTCCACCAGCATCACCGTGCCGTCCTTCGCGAGGCAGCGCGCGGCGTGCGTGGCCGCGTCGACCGGCCGCCCCATATCGTGGAGGCAGTCGAAGAAGCAGACCAGGTCGTAGAGCAGCGCTGGATAACCGGCAGCGTCGGCGACCTCGAACCTGACACGATCGGCGACCTTCGCCGCCTTCGCGACCTCGCGCGCCGCCTCGATCGAGTCCTCATGCACGTCGAAGCCCCAGAAGCGGGAGTTGGGGAAAGCCTGCGCCATCAGCACGGTCGAGTGCCCGTGGCCGCAGCCGATATCGGCGACCTTGGCGCCAGCGCGCAGCTTTTCCACTACCCCTCCCAGCGTGGGCAGCCACTCGTTCACCAGGCTGCCGCGATAGCAGTTGCGATAGAAAGCGGCGACGCCGCAGTAGAGGCGCTCGTCATGGTCGCCCCAGGGAACGCCTTTGCCTGTCTTGATCGCGTCGCGCGCCTTCGCTTCATCGAACCACATCGATGCGACGACTTGGTGAGCCGGCGGGATGAACACCGGGCTGTTCTCGTCGGCGAGCACGAAAGCCTGTTCCGGCGTGAGCTCATACGTGCCGCTGGCCGCGTGATAGGTCACGTAGCCGCCGGCCGCCTGCGAGTTCAGCCACTCGCGAACATAGCGCTCGGCGCATCCGGTCCTTTTTGCTAGCTCGTGCGAGCTGAGCGGCCCGGCACCGGCCATTGCCTTATAGAGCCCGAGCTTGTCGCCGAGGCTCACCATCACGCCGCCGTAGCCCGCCGAGAGATCGGCGACCACCTTGCCCAGCAGCTCATTGAGCCGCCCTTGATCCATTGTCATCGTATCGTGCTCCTTCTCCTGGAGGCGACGGCTCGCCGCGTCCGTTGCAGGGCGACCCGCGATCGGCCTGCGATATCGCAGGACTGCTCGCGTGCCGCTGTGAACCTGTTCACACTTCGTCTGGCAGCGTCGAAGGGGCGGAAGAGCGCCTTCAGGACGTTGCGCAGCGCCTACTTTCCGCGATGGGAGCATCGGGGACGAGTGGCGGCCTCGCCAAAACCGGTCTATTTGTGCCACTCATCGGCAATGTCTCGGTTCAAATGTGAAGGCGCGAGGAGAAGGCGATGGTCGAGAAGGTCGCGGTGGTGACGGCGGGAGGCAGCGGCATGGGAGCTGCAGCTGCGCGGAAACTGGCGCAGGACGGCTTCGAGATTGCGATCCTTTCCTCCTCCGGCAAAGGCGAGGCGCTTGCCAAGGAGATAGGCGGCATCGGTGTGACCGGGTCAAACCAGTCGAACGACGATCTCAAGCGCCTCGTCGATCTGACCATCGATCGCTGGGGCCGCATCGACGTCCTCGTCAACAGCGCCGGCCATGGCCCCCGCGCTCCGGTTCTCGAACTGACGGACGAGCAGTGGCACAAGGGTCTCGACATCTATTTGATGAACGTGATCCGCGCGGCGCGCCTGGTGACGCCGGTGATGGTGAAGCAGAAAGCCGGCGCCATTATCAACATTTCGACGGCTTGGGTTTTCGAGCCGAGCCCGATGTTTCCGACCTCGGCCGTGTTCCGGGCCGGGCTGGCCGCTTTCACGAAGCTCTTCGCGGACCAGTACGCCGCTGATAACGTCCGCATGAACAACGTCCTGCCTGGCTGGATCGATAGCCTGCCCGCCACGGACGAGCGCCGTCGGAGCGTCCCCATGCAGCGCTATGGCAAGAGCGACGAGATCGCCGCGACGATCGCCTTCCTCGCCTCAGAAGGGGCGGCCTACATCACCGGCCAGAACATCCGTGTGGATGGCGGCCTCATGCGGTCGATCTAAGCCGCGCCGGTCATGGCCGCAACCGACAGACCGCTGCATGTCAGCCTCGTCGCGATTCCGGAGGCCGCCATCTCGACGCTGAGCGGCATCTACGACGTCATGAACTCGTTCGCGTTCCTGGCCGGCACCGACGGCGCCATCCCCGCGAGCCCGCCGTTCAGAATCGAGATCGTCGGATTGCGGCGCGGTGAAGTGACTCTGGCGAGCAAGCTCGCGGTCACAGCGCATCGCGGCATCGACGAGATCGACCGCACCGACATCGTGATCGTCCCATCCGTGCTGCTCACGAAACAAGGATGGGAAAAGGGCCGCTATCCGGAAATGACGCGCTGGCTGACATCCATGCACGACCGCGGCGCCAGCCTGTGCTCCGCCTGCTCCGGCCTGTTCCTGCTTGCCGAGACGGGCCTCTTCGACGGCGTTCCGTCGACAGTGCATTGGGGATACGCCATCGCGTTCAGGCAGGCTTTCCCGAACGTGCCCATTCATCCCGAGCGTGCGCTGGTCGCAGCCGGCCCGCGCGAGCAGCTCATCACGTCAGGCGCATCGATGACCTGGCACGACCTTGTGCTCTACCTCATCGCCCGGCATGTCGGTGCGACCGCGGCACAGTCGGTCGCGCGCTTCTTCGCGCTGCAATGGCATCACGACGGACTCACGCCCTACATGGTGTTCGAGGGCCGCAAGGATCATGGCGATGCCGTCATTGCGGCCGCGCAGGACTGGCTCGCGACGCACTTCTCGGTCGCCAATCCCGTCGAGGAGATGATCCGCCGCTCCGGCCTGCCCGAGCGCACGTTCAAGCGTCGTTTCACTAAGGCGGCCGGCGTGCCGCCCATCGAATATGTCCAGCGCTTGCGGGTAGAGGACGCCAAGCGCCGCCTCGAGCGCACGGACGCGCCCGTCGACGAGATCGGCTGGAAAGTCGGCTACGAGGATCCCGCGTTCTTCCGCCGGCTTTTCAAGCGGACGACCGGACTAGCGCCGGGCGCATATCGCCGTCGCTTCCAGGTGCCAGACTTCGCGCGCGTCAAGAACGGCTAGTCGCTCCCCTCCGGCCGCGCGCGGCGGCGGTAGGGGGACCGATGATAGATGCCGAGGATCTTCACCTCGTGTGAGAAGAAGCGCAGCTCCTCGAGCGCGCGGGCGAGCGGCGCATCCTTCGGATGCCCTTCGACATCGGCATAGAACTGGGCCGCGTCGAAGAAGCCACCGACCAGATAGCTCTCCAGCTTCGTCATGTTGACGCCGTTGGTAGCGAAACCGCCCATCGCCTTGTAGAGCGCCGCCGGCACGTTGCGCACCCGGAACACGAACGTCGTCATCACCGGACCCTTTTTCGGGTCGGGATCGACGCCGTGGCGCGACAGCACGACGAAGCGCGTGGTGTTGTGCTCGGCGTCCTCTATGTTCTTCTTGAGCGACTTGAGGCCGTAGATCTTGCCGGCCAACTCCGACGCGATCGCGGCGCGCGTGATGTCGCCGCCCTTCGCCACTTCGGCGGCGGAGCCCGCCGTGTCGGCGCCGACCACGCGCTTCAGACCCAGTTTGCGCGTGATCTTGCGGCACTGGTCGAGCGCCTGGACATGGCTCTGCACCGTCTTCAAGGTCTTGAGCGACGCGCCCTTGGGTGCCAGCAGGTGATGGTTCACGCGCTGGAAATGCTCAGCGACAATCTTGAGGTTCGAGTGCGGCATCAGATGATGGACGTCGGCGACGCGGCCCGCGACCGAGTTTTCGATGGGGATCATCGCGAGCCGCGCCTGGCCGTGCTTCACCGCGGCGAACGCGTCCTCGAAGCTCGCGCAGGGCAAGGTCTCCATGCCCGGGTACGCGTTGCGGCAGGCGAGGTCGGAATACGCCCCCGGCAGGCCCTGGAATGCGATCCTGTTCTTGTCCGGCATCGTCGTCCTTATCGTCTCCTGAGCAGCTCGCGCGCGCGCGCGAGCTCGTGCTCTGTATCCACGCCGAGCGGCACCGTGTCCACCAGTGCCACGTCGATGCGCATGCCGGCCTCGAGCGCGCGCAGCTGCTCGAGCCGCTCGCGCTTTTCCAGAATGCCGGGCGGCAGCGCCACGAAGCGCCGCAGCGCCTCGCGGCGGTAGGTGTAGAGGCCGATATGGTGGTAGAGCGGCCCCTCGCCGGTCGGCACCGTCGCCCGGCTGAAATAGAGCGCGCGGCCGATCCGCGGCACGCCCCCCGTGCCGCCGCGCGTGAAGGCGACCACCGCCTTCACCACATTCGGGTCCGTCTTCTCCTCTTCGCGCGAGATCGTCGCGGCGATCGTGCCGATGTCGACCCCGTCTTCATCGAGCGGCGCGAGCGCTGCGCGGACGGCCTGCGGCTCAATGGTCGGCAGATCGCCTTGCACGTTGACCACCGCGTCGTAGCGGCGGTCGGGATCGAAACGCTCGACCGCCTCCCAGATGCGGTCGGAGCCGGAGGGGTGGTCGGGCCGCGTCAGCACCGCCTCGCCGCCCGCTTGCCTGATCGCGTTGACGATCGGCACCTCGCCTGCGGCAACCAGCACCGGCCCGAGATCGGCCTCACGCGCGCGGCGCCAGACATGGACGATCATCGGCTCGCCGTGGATGTCGGCGAGCGGCTTATCGGGTAGGCGCGTGGCCTTGAGGCGTGCCGGGATCAGCACGATCGGGCGCTTGGGTAGAGGCATGGTGCTGCGGCGTTTGGTCGCGGGGGAAGGACCGGATCGGCTGCGTTGGCGTCGGAGCGAGCGGCACAGTATAACGGCGCGGGCCGGACCGGAACCCGGCTTTTGCCGTTGAAGCGGTCATGCTCGGGCGGCTAAATTCCCGCGCCCTCGGTTCTTGATTCGGCCGGAGACGAGAGACTCATGGATTCGTTCGAGTTCAACAAATACGCCGGTGCCGTGCTGAGCGGACTGCTGACGATGACGGTGATCGGCTTCATCGGCAACGCGCTGGTGCATCCGCAGAAGCTCGAGCAGAACGCTTATCCGGTTGCAGTGGCCGAGCAGACGCAGCAGACGCAGCAGGCCGCAGCGCCGGCCGCCGCGGAGCCGATCACGCCGCTGCTCGCCTCCGCCAACGTCCAGGCGGGCCAGGCCGTCGCGAAGCAGTGCACCTCCTGCCACACGTTCGAGAAGGGCGGTGCCAACCGCGTCGGTCCGAATCTCTGGGGCATCATCGGGACCGACAAGGCGCACGTCCAGGGCTTCAACTATTCGCAGGCGATGCAGAGCGCGCCCGGTAACTGGACCTATGAGGACCTCGACAAGTTCCTCGCCGATCCGAAGGCCGCCATGCCGGGCACGCGCATGACCTTCGCGGGCGTGAAGAAGACGCAAGATCGCGCCAACCTGGTCGCCTGGCTGCGCACGCAGGCCGACAATCCTGCCCCGCTGCCCTGATCGGCCCGAAATCGACGCATGGTGCGGCGCACACGCCGCGCTGCAACCATTTGTTGCGGTGCACGCGCTTAAATATTTGACCGAGCAGACGCTTTAGCTCTGTTCGTTCAGAGAAGCTTAACCGTCCGGTGACAAAAAATGGCTCATCCCGGGGAGGGGATTTGAGCCATGGCGCATATCCAGAATATCGAAGGTCGCATTCCGGGGCCCAGCGCGCATGCGCCGATGGAGCCAATCACGCTCTCTGATCAGAATATCGATGGCGTCGAGCGCCGCGTCTCCGCCACAGCCGTTCAGTACTGGCGCGAGCTCGCCGCCCCGCGCCGCTACCCCAGCCGCACCCAGGTGACGAACGGCAGCGCGCGCGGGCTGTGGGACAACCTTTTCATCATCAAGGTCGGCATGGATGCCGCCGAGCACGTCTTTGAGTATGCCGGCCGCGTGCTGTGTGAGGCGCTCGGCGCCGATCCGACCGGCAAGACGGTCGGCGACGTGCTGCCGCGCGAGATCGTCGGCCGTGCGCTGTATTTCCAGAAAGCGGCCTGCGACCTGATGGCGCCGATCGACGAAGCCGGGCGCTTCACGCGGCCCAGCGACGGCGTCGAGGTGCTCTACCGCGCCGTGCTGCTGCCGCTGAGCGAAGACCAGCGCGAGGCCAACTACCTGCTCGGCGCCTTCAGCTTCCGCACCGTCGTCAACCACTGACTTGGCGGCGCGTCACTGCATCTGACCGCGCTGCGTGCCGTGCCGCCACGCGGCGGGCGGCGCGCCATAGGCGCGCGAGAAGGCGCGGTTGAACGCGGCCTCGTCGCCGTATCCGGCCTCGTGCGCGATCGCGGCAATCGGCCGCGCCGTCGTGCTGAGTGCCACGCTCGCCTGGCAGAGCCGCCAGTCGCGCAGGTAGCGCATCGGCGAGGTGTTGAGAATCGCCCTGAACCGCTCGGTCAGTGCGCTGCGCGAAAGTCCCGATGACGCCGCGAGCGAATCCACGCACCACTCGCGCCCGGGACTTTCATGAATCAGAGCGAGGCAGCGCGCGAGGGCGGGATCGGCCAGCGCGGCCAGCCACCCAGTCGCGGCTGACTTCGCGGCGATGATCTGGTGGCGCAGCAGCTCGATGAAGGTGAGTTCGGTGAGGCGCTCCAGCACCGATAGCCCGCCGCTGCGCGGCCGGTCCACTTCTGCGACAATCTGATCGATCGTCGCGCGCAGCCAGCCGGCATTCGCGGCCTCGCTCGTGCGCACGAGCAGCAGCGGCGGCAGCGCCTCGCGCAGCGGGCCAAAGCTGAGGGCATCGCAGACGAGATAGCCGCAGAGCATCCGCATCAGCCTGCCGCCGCCTTGGTAGCGGAGGATCGGCAGGTCGCGCCACGGCTTGGGCGGCAGATCCTCGATCGGCGTGATCAGCCTGCCGCCGCGGCCGGCGCCGAGCTGATGACCGGTGCCAAACGGGAACGCCATGACATCCCCGGCAACGAGGTCCCAATGCCGGCCTTCCATCTTCATCCAGCACGATCCCTCGACGAGGATGTGGAACGGAATCACGCCCGACGAGCCTTTCGCCAGACTGTTGAGCGAAGGGGCTGCATCCGTTTCCCAATCCCCTTCGGGCATGAAACAGAACTGCAACGATCCCGACAGGCGCACGGAGCGCAGCATGTCGGACAGCACGTCGCGGTCCGACGGCGGTGCGGGCTCTCGCATCGGCCTTGCGATCAAGGATCTCGGCGATCCGGCCAAAGACGTTGCCATGGCGCGCCTGTAAAAACCCCGGGTTTTGGAAGTGCAAACTCTTGTTGGAGAATACCACAATGACTGCCGGGGCGGACAAGCTCGTTGTTATGATTACCCGCGGGATCGATTCGGAACTGTCGTCGGTCGCATTCACCATCGCTAATGGCGGCCTGACCGCCGGCCTTAAGGTGTTCATCTTCCTGACGAGTGCCGCGATCGACTTGGTGCGCAAGAACGGCCAGAAGATGACGCACGTGCCGCCGCTGCAGCCGCTCGCGGCGCTGATCGACGATTTCCAGAAGCGCGGCGGCGTGATCTGGGCCTGCACGCCCTGCGTCCAGGCACGCGGCTACCAGCAATCCGACCTGCTGGACGGGGTGATCATCACCGGCGCCAGCGTCATGCATGCCGAAATCAAGAACGGTGCTGCGACCCTGTCGTTCTAAAGGGCGGCCAGCGCTTCAAAGCAGCAGTGCGAAGGCGACGGACGCGATCAGCAGGACAGCAAATATCACGTTGATCGCCCGGTTGGTGCGGGGCTGGCGAAAGAAGCGCGTGAGCGCCGCGCCGCCGAAAAGCCATGCGATGTTGACCGCCGCGGTGATCGCCAGGAGGACGACGAGCTTCGCCGCGGCATCCAGCCCGAGCTGCCCGCGAACCAGGACGAAGCCGGAGAACATCGCTGCGGCCGCCGCGTAGCCTTTCGGATTCATGAGCGATAAGAACACGCCGCCCATGAACGAAGGTGCACGACGCCCTTTGCCCCCTGCCGAAAGCGGCGGCGCCGTAGCGATGCGATGCGCGAGATATACGAAATACGCCGCCGCTGCGGCGGACACGGCGGGCGCAGCACCGGGAAGCGCCAGCAGAACGCCGGTGAGCCCCAGCGCCGTTGCGCCCAACACGGGGATCATACCCATGACAATGCCGATCATGTAGGCGATGCCGCGGCGCGCGCCGAAGGCGGCACCCGTTGCGGCGAGGCTGAGCGTCGCCGGGCCGGGGCTGCCGGCGAGCGCGATTCCGGCCAGGGCGAAACTGAGCAATCCGTCCATGCGGAAATCCGGCGCGACGGCGCGGAAGGCGGGGCCGCGACCGGACCGGCCGCGGCTGCCGTCCTCCGCGCGCGACGCTCAGTTCGTCTTCTTGCGCGGATCGTCGGCGGGATTGACGTAGACTACGTCAAACGGGCCCACGCCGTTGATCTGCACGACCGTTTCGACCTCGGTCCAGGCGAAGTGCGGCATGCCCGCCGGCAGGTGAATGAAGCTCGCCGGCGGCAGCGGCTTGATGCTGCGGTCCACCTTGTCGCCGGCCGTCACCGCGAAGCCGCCCGAGATGACGGTGACGAACTCGTCCTTCGAATGGCGGTGCGGCGGGATGATGAATCCGGCCGGGAATTTGAGCCGGATCACGAACGGCCCTTCCTTCGCCGGGCCGCCGAGCAGGGCTGCGACCTGTGCTCCTGGCGGCAGCGAGGGCGGCGCTGGGCCCCATTTCACCTGATCGGCCGGGACGACGGTGTGGTGCATGTCGCCGGCCTGCGCGGACACAGCGCCGAGCGCGAGCGCGATCAAAGCGGCGCTGATCGACCGATAAATAAGTTTCATGATGATCTCCTTTGCCGTGAGATATCGTGAGCAGCGTCACGGTCAGTGCCGCGTGACGACGACCTCAAGGTACTCGCTGGGTACGACCATGGTGCTGTCGTCCGAGCGGTTGAACCGGGCGACGAGATCGATGAGATCGCGCTCGAGCG
>DATAAP010000601.1:0-1900 GCA_036260035.1 Alphaproteobacteria bacterium
GCGGCCGTGACCGGCGATTTCGTGCGCGCGGCCATCGGCCTGGCGATGACCGGAGGCCCGGCACTTGCTATTCCGGCGAGCTCGCCCGCCCAGTTCATCCTTGCGCCGCTGGCACTGCTATTTCTTGCTTTCGGCGTCCGGACATGGCTGCGGAGCGTAGCTGTGATCGCCGTCACAGCGCGTGATATATCGCTTTCTGCACCATGGCAGGCTAGGTTGGCGTGGCACAATCTTAAGGCCATAAGACTTAACTACTATTCCACGCGATTCGACCGGTCGGGAGGCTGGATGCAACTGATGCTCAAAGGGGCAGGCGGCCCGGACGGCGCCACCATCCGGCTGGATTCGACCGTAGAGGGCTTCAGCGAGATTGCACGCCAGGCGGCGTCCGCCGCGCGCGCCGCCCAGATCCCGATGTCCGAAGCCACCAAGAACAATTTCAGCGCGCTCGGCATTGCAGTCGATGACTGACGAGCTCCTTCAGGTTCGCGATCTCTCGATCGAGTTCCGCATCCACGACACCACCGTCCGGGCCGTGGACGGCGTTAGCTTCCGCATTCGCCCCGGCTCGACCGTCGCCTTGGTCGGCGAATCCGGGTCGGGCAAATCGGTGATCAGCCAAGCGATCATGGGCATCCTGCCGCGGGTCGGCCGCATCGCCGGCGGCGAGATCCTGTTCAACGACCCGCGCACGCCGCAAGCCGCGGTCGACATCGCGAAGCTTGACCCCGACGGTGCGGCGATGCGGGCGATCCGCGGCGGCCAAATCTCGATCATCTTCCAGGAGCCGATGACGTCCTTGTCGCCGCTGCACACGATCGGCGACCAGATCGGCGAGGCGCTGCGCCTGCATCGCAAGGTGACTCCGCCCGAAGGCAAGGACCTCGTCACCGACATGCTGGCGAAGGTGGGCTTTCCCAATCCGCAGAAAGCCCTCATGACCTATCCATTCGAGCTTTCGGGCGGGCTGCGCCAGCGCGCGATGATCGCGATGGCGCTGGTCTGCCGTCCCGCCCTGCTGATCGCCGACGAGCCGACGACCGCGCTCGACGTGACGATCCAGGCGCAGATCCTGAAGCTGCTGCAGGAGCTGCAGGCCGAGCTCGGCATGGCAATCCTGCTTATCACGCACGATCTCGGCGTGGTCGCCAACATGGCCGAGGAAGTCGTGGTCATGTATCGCGGCCGCATCATGGAGCGCGGCATCCGCGACGATATCTTCCGCGACCCGCGGCATCCTTATCTGAAGGCGCTGTTGCGCGCAGTGCCGCGCTTCGACATGGAGCCGGGCGAGCGCCTGGTGCCTTTGCGCGAGATCAAGACGGAGACCGGCCATCTGCTCGCGGCGAAGGACGGATGGCCGAAAGAGGCCGATCCGACCCTGCTGACAGTGAGCCATATCAGCAAACGGTTTTCGATCCGCAAGAGCGGCTGGTTTGGCGCCGGCGCCGAGACGTCCGTGCTCGCGGTCGATGATGTCGGCTTCGATATCCGGCGCGGGGAGTGCCTGGGTCTGGTCGGCGAGAGCGGCTGCGGCAAGACCACGCTGTCGAAGATCCTGATGCGCGCATTGAGCCCGGACAGCGGTGCAATCCGCTTCAACGACCGCGGCCAGTGGCGTGACGTGCTCAGTCTCAGCCCGGAAGAGCTTATGCCGTTCCGCCGCAAGATCCAGTTCATCTTCCAGGACCCGTACGGCTCGCTTAACCCGCGCATGACGGTGTTCGACATCATCAGCGAGCCGCTGGTGATCCATAACATCGGCGATGCGGCCTACCGCGCCGAGATGGTGCGCGAGCTGATGCGGCTGGTCGGCCTCGACGCCCGCTACCTCAACCGCTATCCGCACAGTTTCTCGGGCGGGCAGCGGCAGCGTATCGGCATCGCGCGAGCGCTGGCC
>DATAAP010000602.1:0-5402 GCA_036260035.1 Alphaproteobacteria bacterium
CGGGTATATCGCTGATTTTGGGGACCCAATCCGCATTCAAAATCGGTTCTTTATCGGCGGCGAGACGCTCCGCGGCTTCGCGTCAGCCGGTATCGGTCCACGCGACATCACGACCGGTGACGCGCTAGGCGGACGCGAGTATGCTATTGGAACCGCGCAATTGACCTTTCCGTCGGGCCTGCCGAAGGAACTGGGCATACGCGCAAATGTATTCTCGGACTTCGGCATGCTGCGCGATCCCGATACGACGGGGCCCGAGGTGGTCGATGTCGATACGATCCGGGTGTCTCTGGGCTTGGGCGCCGTATGGCGTTCGCCATTCGGACCCATCCGGGTGAGCGTCGCGACGCCTGTGCGCAAGGAGGAGTTCGACAAGACCGAAGTGTTCCGGTTCAGTTTTGGATCAAGATTCTAGACAGGGCCATGATATCCCAGCTCAAGTTCGTTCCGGTCGCCATCGCGGCCATCCTCGCGCTCGGCGGCACTGCGTTCGCCCAGCAGCAACAACAGCAGCGCCCCGCGCAGCAGCGCCCGCCAGCGAGCGCTCCAGCCCAGGGGCAGTCCAACTATGAATTGCCGCCCGTCGGCACGGCTATCGTCGTTGCGGACGTCGTGACAATCTTGCGTGATGCGCAGGCGGTCCAGGGGATTCGCACCCAGATCGAGCGGCAGCGGAACACGTATCAGGCCGAATTGCAGAAGCAGGAAAACGAGCTGCGCAACGCCGATCAGGAGCTTGCGAAGCAGCGCTCGATCCTGTCGCCGGAGGCCTTCGCGCAAAAGCGGCGCGAGCTCGAGAAGCGCGTCAGCGACGCTCAGCAGAGCGTGCAGGATCGACGTCGCAGCCTCGACACCGGCTTCAACACGGCGATGCAGAAGGTCAACGACGCGATGATTCAGGTCATCGGGGAGATCGTGCAGGAAAAGAAGTATCAGATCGTGATGACGAAGACTCAGGTCGTGATGGTGCAGACGGCACTCGACATCACGCCGGAGGTCCTGCGCCGCCTGAACCGGAAACTGCCGACGGTCGCGGTGTCCATCCCGCAGAACTGAATGATGGCGGACGCTCGTTTCTATACGGCGAGCGGTCCGCTCACCCTGTCGCAGATCGCAGAGATCGCGGGTGCGACCATCGCCCCAGGCGGCGATCCGCAGCGGCGGTTCGTGGATGTGGGTGCGCTTGAGACGGCCGGTGCGGAGGACGTCAGCTTCCTCGATAATCGCAAGTACATCAACGTGCTCGCGCAATCGCGCGCGGGGGCCTGTCTGCTTCGGCCTGAACTCGCCGACCGCGCGCCGGCCGGGATGGCGGTGCTGCTCACGACAACGCCTTACAAGGCGTATGCTCTAGTCGCACAGGCCTTTTACCCGGAGCCGGCGGCAAGCGGCCGCATCGATCCGCGCGCCGTCATTGCAGACACGGCCAAGCTGGGGCCGCGGGTTTCCATCGAAGCGAATGCTGTGATTGGCGCCCGCGTCGAAATCGGCCCGGACTCCGTGATCGGTCCGAATGTCGTGATCGGCGACGGGGTGGTGATCGGCTCGAATACGCGAATCGGCGCAGGTGCCTCGCTGTCGCATTGCATCGTCGGCAATCGGGTATCGATCTATCCGGGGGCGCGGATTGGGCAGGAGGGTTTCGGCTTCGCCCCGGATCCCGCGGGGCACGTCAAGGTCCCACAACTTGGTCGTGTATTGATCGGCGACGGCTGCGAGATTGGCGCCAACACGACCATCGATCGCGGCAGCGCATCCGATACTGTGATCGGGCCGGGCTGCATGATTGATAATCTGGTGCAAATCGGGCACAACGTCCGGCTGGGGCGCGGTTGCGTCGTGGTTGCGCAGGTCGGCATCTCCGGATCAACGCGGCTGGATGATTTCGTTGTCGTCGGAGGTCAGGGCGGACTCGCCGGCCATCTGCATATTGGTCAAGGGGCGCAGATCGCCGCACAAAGCGGCGTGCACCGCGATGTGGCCGCGGGAGAGATCGTTGGCGGTTATCCGGCAGTGCCCATCTCCGAGTGGCGTCGCCAGGCCGCCATCTTGAAGCGACTCGCGAAGCGGAAAGGCGAACAATAATGGAAGCCAAACTGGCCCAGGAGGAGGGGCTTACGATCGATATCGCGCGGATCACGCAGATGATCCCGCATCGCTATCCGTTCCTGATGATCGACCGCGTGGTGGAAGTGGTGCCCGACGCCACCGCTGTCGGAATCAAAAACGTGTCGATCAACGAGCCGTACTTCCAAGGACATTTCCCGCAGCGGCCGGTCATGCCGGGCGTGCTGATCATCGAGGCGATGGCGCAGACCGCGGCGGTGCTGGTGGTCCATACCCTCGGCATCAACGCCGAAGGCAAGCTCGTGTACTTCATGTCCGTCGACAGCGCGCGGTTCCGCCGGCCGGTCCTGCCAGGCGACCAGCTTCGCATCCATGTCAGCAAGGAACGCAGCCGCGGCAATGTATGGAAGTTCAGTGGCGAGGCGAAGGTGAACGGGACCTTGGTGGCCGAGGCGACCTATGCCGCGATGATCATGGATAGTTGATGGCGTCAATCCACCCGACGGCCATCGTCGAGCAGGGCGCGCAGCTTGCCGAGACCGTCAAAATCGGGCCTTACTGCGTTGTCGGCGCGGATGTCACTCTCGACGAAGATGTCGAGCTGGTCGCCCATGTGGTGGTGGCCGGGCACACCCATATCGGGCCGCGCACGCGCATCTTCCCGTTCGCATCGATCGGCCATCAGCCGCAGGACCTGAAATACAAGGGCGAGCGGACCTCGCTGGTCATCGGCGCGCAGAACATCATTCGCGAGCACGTGACGATGAACCCCGGCACGGTCGGCGGCGGCGGCATCACCAAGGTCGGCGACAACGGTCTGTTCATGGCGAGCGTCCACATCGCGCATGACTGCAAGGTCGGCAACAACGTGGTCATGGCGAACAATGCGACGCTTGGCGGTCATGTCGAGGTCCGCGATTTCGCCTTTCTTGGCGGCCTGTCGGCGGTGCACCAGTTCGTGCGGATCGGGCCGCATGCGATGATCGGCGGCATGACGGGCGTCGAGGCGGACGTGATTCCGTTCGGCCTGGTCATGGGCGACCGTGCGCGGCTGTCGGGGCTGAATATCGTTGGCCTCAAGCGGCGCGGCTTTTCGCGCGAGGACATCCACAACCTGCGCACCGCCTATCGCCTGCTGTTCGCGCAGGAGGGCACGATGGCGGAGCGCCTCGACGACGTCTCGGCGTTGTATAAGGACTCGAAACCGGTGATGGAGATCGTCGCGTTTATCCGCAGCGATTCCGCGCGGCCGATCTGCCAGCCGAAATTGGACCATGACTAAGCTCGGCGTGCTGGCCGGAGGCGGTCAGTTGCCCGTGCGCGTGATCGAAGCCTGCCGTGCGGCAGGCCGCGATTTCTTCGTCTTGGCCTTCGAGGGTCATACCGATCCGGCGACGGTGGCGGATACGCCGCATGCCTGGGTGCGTCTCGGCGCCGTGGGCGAGGCGCTGCGGCGGCTCCATGAGGCGAAGGTGGAGGAAGTCGTGCTCGCCGGGCCGGTACGGCGTCCGTCCTTCGAGGATCTGCGGCCGGACTGGCGCGGCGCCATGTTCCTTGCCAAGGTCGGCGCGCGCGCCTTCGGCGACGACGGGTTGCTGTCGGCCGTTGTGAAGGAGCTCGAGAGCGAAGGGTTTCGCGTAGTCGGCGCCGACGATGTCTTCGGCAACCTGCGCACGCCGCTCGGGCCCTGCGGCCGCCTCAAGCCGGACGCCGTATCGGAGACGGACATCCAACGCGGCATCGATGTCGTGCAGGCCGTCGGTCGGCTCGACGTCGGTCAGGCGGCCGTCGTCCAGCAGGGTGTCGTTCTCGGCATCGAGGCGATCGAAGGGACTGACGCGCTGCTCGACCGCTGCGCCGGGCTGCGCCGGACCGGACATGGCGGAGTGCTGGTCAAGATCGCCAAGCCCGGGCAGGAGCGCCGGGTCGATCTGCCGACGATCGGGCCGGGTACGGTGCAGCGCGCCGCGACGGCCGGGCTCGCCGGTATCGCGCTGGAGGCGGGGCAGTCGCTGATCATCGACCGCGCGGCGGTCGTCCGCGCGGCGGACGAGGCGGGACTCTTCATCGTCGGCGTCAAGGTCTCGTGGTGGCCGCATCGTCCGGAGGCGGACCGCTGATCTTCATCATCGCGGGAGAGCCCTCGGGCGACGCGCTCGGCGCGAAGCTGATGCGGGCCTTGAGACAGGCGACCGGCGGCGCCGTCCGATTCGCGGGCGTCGGCGGCGACCGCATGACCGCTGAAGGACTGACGAGCCTGTTTCCGCTGCACGACATTGCGGTCATGGGTCTTACCGAGGTTCTACCGCAGCTCCCGCGCATCTTCCGGCGGCTGAGCGAGACGGTAGCCGCGATCCGCGAGCAGAGGCCGGACGTGCTGGTCACGATCGATGCTCCGGCCTTCGTGCTGCGCGTGATTCGCAGGACGCGCAGCCGCGATCTGCCGGTCGTGCACTATGTGGCGCCGCAGCTCTGGGCGTGGCGGCCAGGACGGGTGAAGAAGCTGGTGGGCCGCATTGACCGGCTCATGCTCCTACTGCCATTCGAGCAGGAATTCTTTGATCGCGCCGGGGTGCCGAGCATCTATGTCGGCCATCCCGTGCTGGAGGAGGCGGAAGCGCCGCGACAGCAGGCGTTTCGGGAACGTCATGGAATCGCGCCTGATGCGCCGTTTGTGGTGGTGCTGCCAGGCAGCCGCCGCGGCCTTGTCGGCCGCATGCTGCCGGTGTACGGCGAGGCGATGCGCGCCTTGCATGCGCGTCATCCGGGCCTGCGGATCGTGGTTCCCGTCGTCAGCGGCACCACCGCCCTGGTCGAGGCGGCTGTCCGCGATTGGCCGGCAGCGCCGATCATCGTCGCCGATCTCACGGAGAAGCGCGCCGCGCTCGCCGAGGCCGATGCGGCGCTGACCACGTCGGGCACCGCGACATTGGAGCTCGCCGTGGCCGGCCTGCCCATGGTGGTCACCTACAAGATCAGCGCGCTGAGCGCGTGGCTCGCGCGGCGGCTCATCCAGGTGCCCAACGTGGCGATGCCGAACCTGATCGCCGGCCGGCGGATCGTGCCCGAGCTGCTGCAGGGGAACTGCACGCCTGAGACGATCGTCGCCGCGCTGGATGCGCTCTTGCGGAGCAGCGACGCGCGCGCGGCACAGAAGGCCGCGCTGGCCGAGGTTTGCAACAAGCTCGGGCGCGACGGCCCCAGGCCAAGCGAGCGCGCGGCGGCCGTTGTGCTGTCGATGGTCCGCTAGCTGGCCAACCCGGCGGCGACGAGGCTCTCGCGCAAGCTCTTCGTGATCCGCATCGCCGTCTCGAGCGCACGGCGGCCATCGCGCC
>DATAAP010000603.1:0-7311 GCA_036260035.1 Alphaproteobacteria bacterium
GCGGAGATTCCGCCCCTGCCCGGTCCGATCGCTGCGCTCGGCCATACGCATCCGCTGCTCGGCAGGATCGTCCGCCCGCAAGATGGTCAGCCTCTTACCTCGGCGCAGCTCGCGCACCTCGCCGCGAGCCATGGCTTCGTGCTGCTCGGTGAGAAGCATGACAACCCGGACCATCACCGCCTGCAGGCGTGGGTCATCGAAGCGCTGGTCGCACTCGGCCGTCGCCCGGCCATCGCAATGGAAATGCTCGATGCGGACCAGGTGGCGGCGCTCGCCGCCTACCGCGCCAAGCCCGGAGCTGACGCCGCCGGCCTGGGTGCCGCCCTGGACTGGTCGGCGCGCGGCTGGCCCGATTGGGCGATGTACGCGCCAATCGCGGAGATCGCGCTGCGGGCCAATCTGTCTATCATTCCGGCCAACCTCACCCGCCCGGCGACCCGCACCATCGGCCGCGGCGGCCTTGATGCGTTGGAACCTCCCCTGCGCGACACAATGGCCGCGAGCCCGCGGTTCGACGCGGCTCAGAGCGCGTCCTTGGCGGATGAGCTCCGCACGAGCCATTGCGGAAAGCTGCCGGATTCGGCGGTGCCGCGCATGTCCGACGTGCAGTGGGCGCGCGATGCGCAGATGGCGGCCGCGCTGCGCGACGCGGTACAGGCAGGGGCCGCTGCGTCGGCTGTTCTGATCGCAGGCGCAGGCCACGTCCGCACGGATCGCGCCGTGCCTTGGCATCTGCGGCAGATAGCGCCACTGCAAAAGACGCTTTCCGTGGCTTTCGTCGAAGTCAGCGAAGGCTGGAATGAGCCGAAAGAGTATGGCCTTTCGGGCCGCTTCGACATTATCTGGTTCACCGCCCGCGTCGATGATCAGGATCCGTGCACCAAGTTCGAGGGCGGCCTGCGGCGTCTGCGTCATCCTTGAGTGCGCGAGGGGCGGCCGCTAGCCTGCCGCGCAACTAGGAGGCACCTCCATGGACATGACCGGAGAATACCGGATCCCCGCAGCGCGCGAGACGGTGTGGCGCGCGCTCAACGATCCGGAGATTCTCAAACAATGCATTCCCGGCTGCGAAACGGTCGAGAAGGTCTCCGATACCGAGTTCACTGCGCGCGTCGCCGTGGCCGTCGGCCCGGTGAAGGCGAAGTTCAACGGCAGGGTCACCCTGACCGATCTGCAGCCGCCCGAGAGCTATACGATCAGCGGCGAAGGCCAGGGTGGCGTCGCCGGCTTTGGGAAGGGATCCGCCAACGTGCGCCTTGAGGCCGAGGCGCCTATCATGACGGTGCTCCGCTACACTGCTCAGGCGACCGTCGGGGGCAAGCTGGCGCAAATCGGCGCACGCTTGGTCGATGCCACCGCGCGCAAGCTCGCCGATGAGTTCTTCAGCCGCTTCGCTAGCGTCGTTGCCGCTCCTGCGGAACCTGGTGCGGCGGCTCCCGAGCCGGTAGCCACGCCGGCGGAGACGGTTTCGACGGAGACACCGACTGCCGCAGCCGCACCGGCGCGTCCGGCACTCGCACCTGTCGTGTGGATTCCGCTGCTCATCGCCGTCATCGGCATCCTGCTATGGCTGGTTACAAGATAGTGACTGCGATGCCCGCTCTTGACGGACCATTAGTGCGGCGGGAGACTTGATCAAGCAATCGCCAATGCGGGCGTGAACAAGAAACGTGGGGAGATGCAGATGCCCAATGTCTCATTGACCGTGAACGGCAAGCCGGCTTCGGCGGACGTCGATAACCGCACGCTGCTCGTCCAGATGCTGCGCGAGAAGCTCGGGCTGACCGGCACGCATGTCGGCTGCGACACGAGCCAGTGCGGCGCCTGCGTCGTTCACATCAACGGCCGCTCGGTCAAGAGCTGCACGGTGCTGGCCGTGCAGTGCGCCGGCGCCGACGTGATGACGGTCGAAGGTCTGGCGCCTGACGGCAAGCTGCATCCGTTGCAGGAAGCTTTCCGGGACAATCACGGACTGCAGTGCGGCTTCTGCACACCCGGCATGCTGATGAGCGCGCTCGACCTGCTCAAGAACAACCCAAACCCAAACGAGCACCAGGTGCGGCATTGGCTCGAAGGCAATCTCTGCCGCTGCACGGGCTACCAGAACATCGTCAAATCCATCCTGGCCGCCGCCGCGACGATGCGCGGTGGGCGCGCCGCAGCGGAGTGAGGTAAGCCATGGCCCCTCGCGATGACGGCATCGGCGCCTCCGTCCGCCGCAAGGAGGATTTCCGCTTCCTGACCGGGCGCGGCATGTACACGGACGACATCAACCGCCCGGGACAGCTCTCTGCGTACATCTTGCGTTCCCCGTACCCGCATGCCGAGCTCGTTCGCATCGACACGTCGAAGGCCGCGCAGGCCAAGGGCGTCGTCGCCGTGTTCACGGGCGCCGACATGGCGAAGGACAATGTCGGTGGCCTGCCCTGCGGCTGGCTGATCAAGTTCAAGGACGGCAGCCCGATGAAGGAGCCGCCGCATCCGCCGCTGGCGCAGGGCCGCGTGCGCTATGTCGGCGACCAGGTCGCGGTCGTCATCGCCGAGACGCGCGAGGCCGCGCGCGATGCGGCCGAGCTGATCGACGTCGAGTACAAGCCCCTGCCCGCGATCGCGACGATCGACGATGCAATCAAGCCGGGTGCTGCGCAGATCTGGGACATCGCCCCGGGCAACACGTGCTACGACTGGGAGCTCGGTGACAAGGGCGCCGTCGACACAGCGTTCAAGAAGGCGCACAAGGTTGCGAAGATAGAGCTGGTCAACAACCGGCTGATCCCGAACGCGATGGAACCGCGTGCGGCTCTCGGCGATTTCGACCCGGCTTCGGGCGACTACACGCTCTATACCACCAGCCAGAACCCGCACGTGATCCGCCTGCTGATGGGCGCGTTCGTGCTGCACATCCCGGAAAGCAAGCTGCGCGTGTTCGCGCCGGATGTCGGCGGCGGGTTCGGCTCCAAGATCTATCACTATGCCGAGGAGGCGATCGTCACCTGGGCGGCCGGCAAGGTGAAGCGGCCGGTCAAATGGACAGCCGACCGCTCCGAATCCTTCATGTCGGACGCGCACGGCCGCGACCACGTCACGCGCGCGGAACTGGCGCTCGACAAGGACGGCAAGTTCCTCGCGCTGCGCGTGTCAACCCTGGCCAATCTGGGCGCCTACCTGTCGACCTTCTCGACCTGCATCCCGACCTATCTCTACGCGACGCTGCTCGCAGGGGTGTACACCACACCGGCGATCTATTGCGAAGTGCGGGCGGTGTTCACCAACACCGTGCCGGTCGACGCCTATCGCGGCGCCGGGCGGCCCGAAGCGACCTATCTGCTCGAGCGCCTCGTCGATGTCGCGGCGCGTGAGACGAACATGGATCGCGTCGAGATCCGGCGCCGCAACTTCATCCCGAACGACGCGTTCCCGTACCAGACGCCGGTCGCCCTGCAATACGACAGCGGCAACTACCACGCGACGCTCGACCAGGCGCTCAAGGCGGCGGACTGGGCCGGCTTCGAGAAGCGACGCGCCGAGGCGAAGGCGCGCGGCAAACTGCGCGGCATCGGCGTGTCGACCTATATCGAGGCGTGCGGCATAGCACCCTCGAACATCGCGGGCGCCCTCGGCGCGCGGGCGGGCCTGTTCGAGACGGCCGAGGTACGCGTGCATCCGACCGGCACGGTAACCGTCTTCACCGGCTGCCACAGCCACGGCCAGGGCCACGAGACGACCTATGCGCAGCTCGTGGCCGAGGGCCTCGGCATCCCGATCGAGAATGTCGAGGTGGTGCATGGCGACACGGCGAAGATCCCATTCGGCATGGGCACGTACGGCTCGCGCTCGCTCGCGGTCGGCGGCACCGCCATCGTCAAGGCGATGGACAAGGTGATCAAGAAGGGCAAGAAGATCGCCGCCCACCTGCTCGAAGCGGCCGAGGCGGACATCGAGTTCAAGGACGGTAAGTTCGCGGTCGCTGGAACGGACAAGAGCAAGGCTTTCGGCGAGATATCCCTTGCCGCCTACGTGCCGCACAACTATCCGCTAGAGGAGCTCGAGCCCGGCCTCGACGAGACGGCATTCTACGATCCCAAGAACTTTACCTTCCCGGCCGGCTGCCACATCGCCGAAGTGGAGGTCGATCCGGATACGGGCGTCACGCAGCTCGTCAAGTTCACCGCCGTCGACGATGTCGGCCGCGTCATCAACCCGATGATCGTCGAGGGCCAGGTGCATGGCGGGGTTGCGCAGGGCATCGGCCAGGCGTTGCTCGAGCGCTGCGTCTACGATTCCAATGGACAGCTGCTGTCCGGCTCGATGATGGACTACACCATGCCGCGCGCCGACGACCTGCCGCCGATCAGCGTGGCGACGCACACGACGTTGTGCACGCACAACCCGCTTGGCGTGAAGGGTTGTGGCGAGGTCGGCTCGATCGGCTCGCCACCGGCGGTGATCAACGCGATCGTCGACGCGCTGTCGCCGCTTGGCGTGCGCGACATCAGCATGCCGGCAACGCCGCAGCGCGTCTGGCAGGCAATCCAGGGCGCGCAGACGCGCCAGGCCGCGGAGTAAGGGAGGCTGCCATGTATGATTTCGCCTATCACCGCCCGAACAGCCTCGCCGACGCGGCGCGGCTCGCGAAGAACGAGGAAGCCAAGCTGGTCGCCGGCGGCATGACCTTGCTTCCGACGATGAAGCAGCGTCTGGCGCGGCCATCCGACCTGATCGATCTCGGCGGCCTGAAGGACCTCATCGGCATCAAGGTCGAAGGCAGCAAGGTCACGATCGGCGCCCTGACCCCGCATGCGCAGGTCGCGGCGTCGGCGGACGTCCAGCGCGCCATCCCGGCGCTGGCGACCCTCGCCGGCGGCATCGGCGATCCGCAGGTGCGCAATTGCGGCACGATCGGCGGCTCGCTCGCCAACAACGATCCTGCCGCCGATTACCCCGCCGCCGCCCTCGGACTCGGCGCGACGATCCAGACCAACGAGCGCGCCATCGCCGCCGACGACTTCTTCAGAGGCATGTTCGAGACAGCGCTCAAGCCCGGAGAGATCATCACCTCGGTCAGCTTTCCGGTGCCGGAGCGCGCCGGCTACGCCAAGTTCAAGAATCCTGCTTCGCGCTACGCCATCATCGGCGTGTTCGCCGCGAAGACCGCGCAGGGCGTGCGTGTCGCCGTGACCGGGGCGGGCAACGGCGTGTTCCGCGTCAAGGCGATGGAGGATGCGCTGGCCCGGTCGTGGTCAGCCGACGCGCTGAAGAGCATCACCGTGCCGGCAAGCCAATGCAACGGCGACATTCACGCCTCGAGCGAATACCGCGCGCATCTGATCGGGGTGATGGCGCACCGGGCCGTGCAGGCGAGCTAGTTCGCGCCTGAGGCGATCAGCAGCGCGGCCAGCTCTTCGAGGCCGCGCTGCCGCGCGAGCCGCAGGGGCGTCGTGCCCTGCCAGTCGGCGAAGGCTGCTTTCGCTCCGGCCTGGAGCAGTGCCTGCACTGTAGCGACGGTGCGCGCGCCGGCGTCGCCGAAGATCACGGCCTCCATCAGCGCGGTCCAGCCGAGGCCGCTCACATAGTTTACCGGTGCGCCGGCGGCCGTAAGCTCACGGACGACATCGTCATGGCCGCCGCGCGCCGCGGCAATCAGCGCGGTGCGGTCGTCCGGCCCAGTCACCGCCGCCGGGTCCGCGCCGAGCCAGAGCAGCAGCGAAACCATGTCGCGGTCGCCCTTCGCGGCCGCAATCGTCAGGGCATCGGTATGCTGGTCGTCGTAGGCTTGCGGATCGGCGCCGCGACGCACGAGCGTTAACGTCGCCTCCCGATGCCCGGCCGAGACTGCAAGATGCAAGGGCGTGCGGCCCAACGGGTCGCGGGCATGCGGGTCGGCGCCAGCGTCGCGGAACCGTTCAATCGATTCGACATCGCCAGCCGCGGCCGCGCGGTGCAGCCCTTCGGGCGCTTCGAGATGATCCGCCGCTGGCGAGGCCTGGGCTTGTGCCGCACCGAGGAAAAGCAGCAGCAGGAGAGCAACGCGGATCACGCCCCATCGTCGCGCAACATGCGTCAGCCGGCAAGCGAGCGGCAAAGGTATCCCCGCGGATACGGCCGCAGCTCCTTCAGGATCCGGAGGAAAACAGGGATTCCCGGGACCTAGCTCGGTTTCTTCGGGGGACGTGGTAAGATGGAATTTGCCCGCCGTCTTCCAGGTTTTGGATACAGACCCTATCTAGTTCCCATGACGCGCCCCCAGCCCGCTCCTCCCCATCGCATCGACGACGTCGATGCAGTCCTGCAGTTGCTCGCGAGCGGCCAGTACGTCGCCGATCGCAGCTTGGCGACGGCGGTGTTCCTCTCGATGCGCCTGTCGCGACCGCTCTTCCTCGAGGGCGAGGCCGGCGTCGGCAAGACGGAGATTGCGAAGGTCCTCGCCGCGACGCTCGGGCGCCGCTTGATCCGGCTGCAGTGCTACGAAGGCCTCGATGCCGCGGCGGCGGTTTATGAATGGAACTATCCGCGCCAGATGGTCGAGATCCGCCTCGCCGAGGCAACCGCCGCGAGCCGCGACAGCCTGGAGGAGGAAATCTTCTCCGAGCGCTTCCTGATCCGGCGGCCCCTGCTCCAAGCGCTGACGCCCGATACCGCCGGTCCGCCCGTGCTGCTGATCGACGAGCTCGATCGCGCCGACGAACCGTTCGAGGCCTATCTGCTCGAGGTGCTGAGCGACTATCAGGTCACCATCCCCGAGCTCGGCACCGTCAGGGCGCCGGTGCCGCCGCTGACTGTCATCACCTCCAACCGCACGCGCGAGATCCACGATGCCCTCAAGCGCCGCTGTTATTACTATTGGGTGGACTATCCAGACGCGGCGCGCGAGCTGGAAATCGTCCGGCTTAAGGTCCCTGAGGCCGCGACGAAACTGTCACGTCAGGTCGTCGGCTTCGTGCAGAAGCTCCGCGGCTTGGAGCTCTTCAAGCCGCCCGGTGTGGCCGAGAGCATCGACTGGGCGCGCGCGCTGGTGGCGCTGAACCAGCTGGTGCTCGACCCCGCGACCATCAACGACACGCTCGGGGCGCTTCTCAAATACCAGGACGACATCGGCCGCATCCGCGGCGGCGAGGCCGCCCGCCTGCTGAACCAGGTCGACGCCGAATTGGCTACCGCCTTATGAACGACACGTCGGCACCGCACGAGAGCGCCCTGCTCGCCAACATCATGCATTTCGCGCGCATCCTGCGTGCGACCGGCCTGCCGATCGGGCCGGGACGCGTGATCGAGGCGGCGCGCGCCGTCGAGGCCGTCGGTGTCACGAACAAG
>DATAAP010000604.1:0-3343 GCA_036260035.1 Alphaproteobacteria bacterium
CACTACATCGTGCCGATGCTGCCGGACTTTCTGGCACGCTATCCGCGCGTGACGCCGGACTGGCATTTCGACAACCGCGCCGTCGACCTCGTGCGCGAGGGATTCGACGCGGCGATCGGCGGCGGCTTCGAGTTGACGCAGGGCGTCGTCGCGCGCGAGCTGGCGCGCGTGCACATCATCGCTGTCGCGGCGCCATCCTATCTGCAAGGCCGGCGCGTCCCCCACCATCCGCGCGACCTAGTGGCGCTCGACGGCGTCGTGCTGCGCTCGCCGCAGACCGGCCGCGTCCGCGCGCGGGTCATGCGCAATAGGGCGGGCGAGGAAGCGCCTGTGGAGATGAAGCCGACCATCGTCATGAGCGACCCGGAGGCGATGTGCCGCTGCGCGCTCATGGGGCTCGGCGTTGCGCTGGTGGCGATGCCGCATGCGCTGCCGCATCTCGAGAGCGGCGCTTTGGTACGCGTTCTGAAGGACTGGTGGGTCGACTTCGGCGCGACCTCTATCTACTTCTCGAGCAAGACCTTGATGCCGGCGAAGACTCGGGCCTTCGTCGACTTCATCGTCGAACGCTTCCGCCGCGACCGCCTCGCCGAGCGGTTTTCGGCGGTCTGATCGCTACAGCGTCACCACGATCTTCCCGAAATGCTGGCCGCGCTCCATGCGTCGGAAGGCGTCGGGCATCCTCTCGAGCGGGAAGGTGCTGTCGATCACGGGTTTGAGCCGGTGCAGCGTTATGGCGCGGTTCATCGCCTCGAAGCGCTCGCGCGAGCCGACTGCGATGCCCTGCACACGCACCATCGGTCCGATCATTGCCCGCACCGGAATGGTCGCTTCGTGGCCGGCAACGAAGCCGACCACGCCGATGAAGCCGCCGAACGCGACCGAGGCGAGCGACTGTGCCAACGTGGCGCCGGCTGTCTCCACGACGATGTCGACGCCGCGTCCCCGCGTTGCCGCTCGTACCGCGGCAGCCCAGTCCGGCGTCGTGCGGTAGTTGATCCCGGTTTCGACGCCGAGTGACTTGGCACGCGCGAGCTTCTCGTCGCTCGACGACAGTGCGATGACGGAGGCGCCGTGCAGTTCCGCTAATTGCAGCGCGAACAGCGCCACGCCGCCCGTCCCCTGCACCAGCACCGTGTCGCCAGCCTTGACGCCGCCCTCCGTCAAGGCGGACCACGCCGTCACTGCGGCGATCGGCAGAGTTGCCGCTTCTTCATCCGACAGGTGCGGCGGCGTCGCCACCGCGTCCTCGGCAGGTATGGCGATGTAGTCGCGCAGCACGCCGGGCAGCGGCCCACCCAGGGTCCGCTGCGTGCGCAGCTCCAACGTCGGCATGCCAGAGTGCCAGCCCTGCGTATAGACCGGAATGACGCGGTCGCCCACCTTGAAGCGCGTCACATCCTCGCCGATGGCGACGACCTCGCCTGCGGCATCCGATGCCGGCACGTAGGGCAGGGGAAGGTTCGGCAGATAGCGCTGCACCAGCACGGCGAGGTCGCGGTAGTTGAGGCTCGCGGCACGCACCCGCACCACGATCTCGCCGCGCCGCGGCTGCGGCACTGGCCGCTCGACAATCTTCAACGCGTCGATCGAGAAATCCTGCGCCTCGACAGCGCGCATCACCTTCGGCAGCATCATTCACGTCTCCTTCGGTTCGCCGCGCCGGCAAACCGTCGGATGATATCGGCGCGACGTTTGAACTCAACCTCCTCGATCAACGGGAACACGCCGTGACACAGAACATCTATGACAATGATACGTTCTTTGCGCGCTACGGCCAGCTTCCGCGTTCTCTCCAAGGGCTTCCCGGTGCGCCAGAATGGCCGGTCCTGCGCGGTCTGTTGCCCAGACTGGACGGCCGACGCGTGCTCGATCTCGGCTGCGGTTATGGCTGGTTCTCGCGCTGGGCGCGCGTGCACGGCGCGGCCTTTGTGCTCGGCGTGGACGTCTCTGCACGGATGCTTGCGCGCGCTGCTGCCGAGAAGCATGACGATGCGATCTTGTATGTTAGGGGCGACCTCGAGACCTTCGCGATCGCGCCCGGCGCGTTCGATCTCGTCTACAGCTCGCTTGCACTCCACTACGTAGAGGAACTGGCTGGCTTGTTGCGCTCCGTTCATGCCGGTCTCGTATCCGGAGGCAAGCTGGTCTTCTCGGTCGAGCACCCGATCCTGACCGCGGTGGCGAATCCATCATGGTTCGCCGATGCCGCTGGCCGCGATACGTGGCCGGTGAACGGCTACCTGGACGAGGGTGCCCGCGCGACCGACTGGCTCGGCGCGCAAGTCATCAAGCGGCATCGCACGATCGAGACCTATTTCGATCTCCTGGTCCGCTCCGGTTTCACGGTTTTGCGGCTGATCGAATGGAGCCCGAGCCCGGAGCAGGTGACGGCGAATCCGGATTGGGCCAAGGAACGCGAGCGGCCATTCTTCCTGCTGATCGCCGCGACCGCCGTCCATGCACTCGGTTCGGAGGGGCAGAAAGTGGATTGAGCGATTCGGGGCCGCGTCCTCTACTTGCCGCTGGACAGACCGCACCCATTCGATCCCCCGATCGCCGGCTACCAAGCCGTCAGGGCCAACGGCTTGGCCGATTCAACGCTTCACCGGGTTGCGGCGGCCGCGAAACGCTCCCGGAAGCTCGCCAGCGCCTCCGGGCCATACTGCTTTACCGGCACCACGCCCCAGACTGGCCTCGGCCAGGCCGGGTCCGCCGTCTGGCGGGCGATGATGTGGATGTGCAGCTGCGCCACGGCGTTGCCCAGCGAGGCGACGTTGAGCTTGTGCGGCTTGGTCATCTTACGCAGGGCTGCGCAGGCATCGGTGATCTCGCCATCCAGGACGCCGCGGTCGGCGCCGGCGACCTCATCGAAATCGCGCAGTCCCGGGCGCTGCGGCACCAGGATCAGCCACGGGTAGTTCGTGTCGTTCATCAGCAGCACGCGGCACAAGGACCAGCGCGCCAGCTCGACAGTATCGGCGGCAAGGCGGGGATCGAGTTCAAACATGCTTCCTCTGGTTTCGCTGCGACTCGCTGCCTAGTTTAGACGAATGGCTGCGATCGGCGCTCCAAAACCGTCCGACTGGGTCCGGCAGACGGCACAGGGCCTGTGCATCGAGCCGGGCGGCTTCTTCATCGATCCCGTCCGTCCGGCGAAGCAGGCAGTGATCACGCACGGCCATTCGGACCATGCGCGGCCAGGCCATGCGAAGGTGCTAGCGACGGCGGAGACGCTGGCGATCATGGGCCAGCGCATTGGCGACGAGCCGGGCCAGCAGCGCCGCGCGCTGCGCTACGGTGAGGCGCTGGACATCAACGGCGTCAAGCTGCGGCTCGAGCC
>DATAAP010000605.1:0-5496 GCA_036260035.1 Alphaproteobacteria bacterium
CGCCGCCGCCATGGCGCGGCTGCGCCGGCTCCAGCCGCAGCAGGCGGGCGGCGTGCTCCCCGACGGCAAGCCAGCGCGGCACTTGGCGCCGCAGCACGCCGCCGCCTTCGGCAACGCTGCCCTTCCCGGTGATCACCAGCAGCATGCGCTTGCCATCCTTCCAGGCCTGACGGACGAAACGGTCGAGAGCTGCGTGCGCGTCGTCCTGCGTCATGCCATGGAGGTCAATCCGCCGCTCGATCGCGATCTCGCCCTTGCGCAGACGCTCGGCCGTGCGGCGGTCGATACCGGGATTCGGCGCCGGAGGCGGTTTCGCGACGGAACCATCCCGCCGCGGGCTGGCCGCTCTCTTCGCCTCTGGCTGTTGGCGCGGCGCGGCAGGCGCTTCCATCGTGGAAGCGCTGCGCCGATGCGCCAGCGGCTTGACGTCACGCATGGCGGCGCGAAAGAGAGCAGCATCGTCGGCCGGCGGCCTGCGCACGGCCATGGCGCTATCTCCGCTCATCCTCGACGATCACGATGTGCAGCCGCCGCGGGCCGTGCGCGCCCATCAGGATCTTCTGTTCGATGTCGCCGGTGCGCGACGGCCCAGTGATGAAATTGACCGTGCGGGGCATCGCCGCACCCGACAGCTTTGCACCCGGACCCGCAGCGCGGAGCTTCGCCCAGGCGTCTTCCATCGGGCCAACCACCCGGCTCGCGGGCAGAACAACGATGTGCGTGTCGGGGAGAAAGTTCAGGGTCGACGGGCTATCGGCGCCGGAAGCGAGCATCAGCGTCGCGGTCTCCGCAATACCGCAGAACGCGGCGGAGAGGCCGACCGGATCGCGCCCGTCGCTGCGGCCTTTGCGGATGCGCAGCAGCGGGCGTTTTTCCCATGGCACCCGATCCAGTAGTGGGTCCGGGGCCATAGCGAGCTCAGACGGCAGATTGTGGCTGGCGAGGAATCCGGCGACCGCATCCGGCACCTCATCGATGCCGGGCACGCGCGTCACCGTCGCCGCGGCCTCGGTCGCGTAACGCTCGAACAGATCGACAAGCCCCCCGCGATCCAAATCCTGCGTGCGCGCCGGAATCGCGCCACGCGGCGGGTCCGCGAGCCGCCGTTCCAGCGGCGCTGCGGCCGCATTATCGAGTGCGCCGCGCCTTAACGAGCGCCGGATGCCGCCGAGGATCTGCTCGCGCGCGGTCATGTTCGGCTGCCTGCTTGGCGCGCGCGCCACATCGCGTGGAAGGTCTTGCCATGCGGTGCCGGCATCTCGCGCGTGGCCGTCCAGCCTCCCGCCAGCGGCAGGTTATAGAAGCTGCCCTTGCGGCGGCCGAGCATGCCGAGCAGCGAAGACGCAAGGCGAGTCAGACGATGATAGAGCGCCGGCCGTTTGGCGAAGAACGCCCACAGCGCGAGACCAGCGCGCACGGTATGCGGCGACAACTTGCGTTCGTATTCCTGTTCGCGGAAATGCCGCATCATCTTCGGCAATGGAATGCGCATCGGGCACACGCTTTCGCAGCGCCCGCAGAAGGTTGAGGCGTTAGGAAGATGGCCGGCCTTATCGACGCCGATCAGCGCCGGCGTCAGCACCGAGCCCATCGGACCGGGATAGACCCAGCCATAGGCATGCCCGCCCACCGAGGCGTAGACCGGGCAGTTGTTCATACAGGCGCCGCAGCGGATGCAGCGCAGGATGTCTTGGAACTCGGTGCCGAGCAATGCGCTGCGCCCGTTGTCGAGCAGGATGACGTGGTACTCGCCGGGCCCGTCGAGGTCGCCGGGGCGCCGCGGTCCCGTCGAGAACGTCGTATAGACCGACATATCCTGGCCCGTCGCCGAGCGCGCGAGCACGCGGAGAATGGTTGAGGCATCCTCCAGCGTCGGCACCACCTTCTCCAGACTCGCGAGCACGATATGCGCCTTGGGCAGAAGCTGGGTGAGATCTCCGTTGCCTTCATTGGTGACGATCACCGACGAGCCCGTCTCGGCGATCAGGAAATTGGCGCCGGTGATGCCGACATCGGCATCGAGGAATTTCTGGCGCAGGATGCCGCGCGCTTCATCCAGCAGCTGGCGCGGCTCCGCGAGCTGGCGCGCCGGATCCAGATGCGTGTGCGTCTCGCGGAACGAATGCTCCACTTGGTGCTGCGTGAGATGAATGGCCGGCGCGATGATGTGGGAGGGGATCTCGTTGCGGATCTGGACGATGTATTCGCCGAGATCGGTCTCGATCGGGACGATGCCATTCGCGGATAGATGGTCGTTGATCGCGATCTCTTCGCCGATCATCGACTTGCCCTTAGTCACCGTGCGCGCATGCAGCTTCCGGCAGATCTCGAGCACCGTGCGACGTGCCTCTTCGGCGTTTCGGCACCAATGCACGTGGCCGCCGGCGGCCGTGCAGTTCTTTTCAAAGCGCTCCAGATACCAGTCGAGATGCGCAAGCGTGTGGTCTTTGATTGCCTTGGCGCGGTCACGCAACGCGTCGAACTCCGGCAGCTTGGCGACAGCCTGCCGGCGCCGCTCGGCGAGCCCTGCCTGGCCGAACTGGAAGAAGCCGAGGGCCTGCTGCAGCTTGGCGTCCGCGATCGCGTCGTGGACGTTTTGCTTGAAGGCGTGCGACCGGGGCTGCATGTCAGCCTTCGTCCTTTGCCGCGGCGATCGGCGGATCGTCGGTCATGCCCGCCAGCACTTCGGCGACGTGACGCACCCGGACCCACTTGCCGCCCTGCTCCATCTGCCGGCGCTTGAGCTTGCCGGCCATGTTCATCAGGCAGCCCAGATCGCCCGCGAGCAGCGTATCGGCGCCGGTCGCCATGATGTCGTCGGTCTTCGCGGCGACCATCTTGTCTGAGATCTCGGGATACTTGACGCAGAACGTGCCGCCAAAGCCGCAGCACACCTCGGCGCCCGGCAGCTCGACGAGCTTCAGGCCCGCGACGGAATTCAGCAGCGTACGCGGCTGCTGCTTGATGCCGAGCTCGCGCAGGCCCGAGCAGGAATCGTGATAAGTCGCGGTGCCGTCGTAGCGGCTCTTCACATGGTGCAGCCCGCGGACATCATGCAGGAAAGAAACAAGCTCGTAGGTGCGCGCCGCGAGATGCTGTGCACGATGGGCCCAGTCCGGTTCGTCCATGAGCAGCTCCGGATAGTGCTCTTTAATCATGCCGCCGCACGAGCCCGACGGCGCCACGACGTAATCGAACGGCTCGAACGCCGCGATCGTGCGCTTGGCCAGCGCCTTGGTGTCGGCGCGGTCGCCTGAATTGTACGCCGGCTGGCCGCAGCAGGTCTGCTGGGGAACCTCGACGGTGCAGCCGCTCTCCTCAAGCAGCTTCACCGCAGCGAATCCGACGGAGGGACGGAAGACGTCGACCAGACAGGTCACGAACAGCCCGACGCGCGGCTTGGAAACAGGGTCAGTCAAATGTCATTACCGTGGTTGCGCGCCCATTAATGGCGTTCGCCGCAAGGCAAAGCAAGGTCCGGGCGGCCGGCTTACTGCGCTCCGGCAACGGTGGTCGGCTCCGCGCGCGGCAGCAAGATCCAGTAGCGGCCGCGCGAACGCATGCGCCCGGCCCGCTCCGCCGCTTCGGGACCGTGGCCCCAGAACAGGTCACCGCGTACGGGCCCGCGGATCGCGCCGCCGGTATCCTGAGCTACCACCAGCTGCCGTAGACGCAGCGCGGGATCGAGCGGGTCCTCGGCATCGAGCCAGAGCGGCAGGCCCATCGCCAGAAATGCGCGATCGACAGCGAGACTGCGGCCCGGCGTCAGCACCACGCCTTCGCTGCCCAGCGGACCGTCGCCATCAAGCGGCCGGAAGAAGACGTAGGACGGATTGAGGTTCATGACGCTCGCCGCCTCAGCCGGATTGGCGGCAAGCCAGGCGCGGATCGATTGCATCGAGACCGTCTCGCGCGTCAGGGCGCCGCGCGCGATCAGTTCGCGGCCGATCGCCACGTAAGGGTGCCCGTTTTGCGCCGCGTAGCCGACGCGCATCATGCTGCCGTCCTCGAAGAGGATACGGCCCGAGCCCTGCACCTGCAGGAAGAAGGCATCCACCGCATCGTCGACCCAGACGATCTCGGAGCGCGCATCGCGCAGCGCGCCGGCCTCGATCTCCGCGCGCGTCGGATAGGGCTTCAGAGTGCCGTTGTCGAGCCGGCCTGTGATGCGCTGGCCACGCCATTCCGGCTTGAACAGCGCAAGGTCGACGGTGACCAAGTCGGCGGGTTTGCCGTGCAGCGGCACCCTGTACCGTCCACCAGGTGCTCTGGAGCCACGCAGCTCCGGCTCGTAATAGCCGGTGAACAGACCCTCCGGTGCTTCGTTGTCGGTCGCGGCGAATGGCGCGAAGGCGCCTTCCAGGAAGGCGCGGGCTGCCACGTGGTCGCTGGTATCGAGGCGCAGCGCCTGCTCGCACGGCGCGCGCCAGACCGCGACTGGTCGAGCGAAGCCTGCAGGTCCAACCTGCTGGTAGTTTGGCAGGTTCAGAATTCGGGCGCACGAGCGCTGCAGGGCCGCCAGACCTTCGCCATGGCGATCAGCGGACCAGCCGGGAAGATCCTCGAACCGTGCCGGCGTCAGGACGAGCTTCGGCGGGGGTGGTGTCGTCTCGCAGGCGACAATGGCGAGCGCGATACAGGCCAGAGCCCATCGCGTTGCGCGCCGTCCCCACCCGATCACCGATCCGCTCTCCCAGAGGCGAGATTCAGGCCTGATCCGCGGTCGCGACCAGCAGCCAGTTCGGATCGCGCGAGCGAGTATTGCGCGAGAACGTCCAGACGTCCGTCACCGTCGCGATGTGCTGGGGATCGCCCTCGACCACCGTGCCGGCCGCGTCGCGCGTGACGTTGATCTGCTCGGTCACGAATTTCACCGTGACCAGCGCGGTGCGGCCATCCATGCGCGCTTCGACGATGTCCGCCGACTTGATCCCGACCAGCGTCGTTTCATGCGTCTGCTTCGCCTGCTGACGACTGCGGATCGCCGCCGCGAAGTTCTCGTAAACGTCGTCCGCCAGCAGCGGGCGCAAGGTCGCGGTGTCACCCTGGGCATAGGCGCCGACGATCATCTCGAACGCGCCGCGCGCGCCTTCGACGAAGCTCTGCGGATCGAAGTTCGGATCGGCGACCTGGATTTGGGTCAGGCCCGCCTGAACCGGCGAATTGGCAGGAAGATCGAGTGTAGGTGCCGCATCGCCGACCGGCCGCGGCCGCTCCGGCAATCGCGCGACATTGTCGGTTGTGTCGCCCCGGGCCGGCGCGGTCGGCTTGCGCGCGGTCCAACGCTCCGGATTTTCATTGCCGGTGCGCCGGCCCAGCACGCTGCGCAGGCGCAGAATGAGGAAGGCAGCGACCATCGCGAAGAAGACGATGTCGAAAAAGGCAAAACCGCTGTCCATGATGCTTGTCCTTGGGGCTCTGGGGCCGTATCCAACGCGGACCACAGGCCAGGCCCGGTCATTTCGCTCGGCGCGCTGCGCGATATATAAACCACCC
>DATAAP010000606.1:0-2969 GCA_036260035.1 Alphaproteobacteria bacterium
CTTCATGCCGAAGGAGCCGCCGACATCGCCAGCGATGACATGGATGCGACCAGCCAGGTCACCGAACAGCCGCCCGAGCGCATCGCGGAGCTGATAGGGATTCTGCGTGCTGGAATAGACCAGCATCCCACCATCTTGTTCCGGCAGCGCCAACGTCACGCGCGGCTCGAGCGGGCTCGCCGCGACGCGCGAGAGGCTGTAGTCGAGGCGCGTGACATGCGCTGCGGAGGCGATCGCCGCGGCGACCGCCTCGTGCTCCCCCTTACGCCACAGGAAGGCGATATTGTCCGGCGTTTCGGCCCACACCGCGGGAGCGCCGGCTGCAAGAGCGTCACGGCAGGTGGTTACGGCGGGCAGCGGGCTGTAGTCGATCTCGACGAACTCGGCGGCATCGGCTGCCAACGCGGCGCTCTCGGCGATGATCATCGCGACCGGCTCGCCCAGATGCCGCACGACATCGTAGGAAAGGAGAGGGCGGGGGGTCGACGGTGCCGGCGAACCATCTGGACGCGTGAGCTTTATTGGCGACTGGATCGGCCCCATCCGATCTGCCGCGAGATCCTGCGCGGTCAGCACCGCGATAACCCCGGGCATGGCGGCCGACGCGTCCGTCACAACGCGCTCGACACGGGCATGGCCATGCGGACTGCGGAGGAAGACCGCGTGGCAAAGCCCATCAGGCTGCAGATCGGCCGTGAAGACACCCTTTCCGGCGAGGAGCCGAGCATCTTCGCGGCGCGGAATCGTCACGCCAAACCGCAAGTCAGGCGTCGTCATTGCCGATTCGATTGTTTGGCCAATACCGGAGTTCTCCTTTTCGGCCCGTCCAGGGCATGCTCCACGCTCCTTTTGCGATTCCGTTCGGCGAACCTCGGTTCAGCTCACTGCCGACGCACAGCTGAATGTATGATGGCTTGCGCCTATTCCCGTCGGTGCAGCTTACGGTCGATTGCGAGCAGCAGGGCGCTGACCGACGCGGCAAACACGGTCAGAAGCAAGGTGATGGCCATGATGACGTCGACATTGTGCAGGCCGATGGCGTTCATCAGCATGTAGCCGAGGCCGCGCTGCGAGGCAAACATCTCGCCGAGCACGGTGCCGATCATGGTCAGCGCGAAGCCGATGCGAAGCCCCGTGAAGATTTCCGGCAGTGCTGCGGGGAACAGCACGCGCCACACCATGCGCCAAGGACTGAGCTTCATCACGCGACCGGTCTTGATCAGCACCGGCCGCACGTTGCGCACGGCGTTGATGGTGAAAAGCGCGATTGGAATGATGCCGTGGATGGCGCCGAAGGCGATCTTCGCCGAGATGCCGAGCCCGAAGGCAAGCAGCAGGATCGGATAGAGCGTCACCTTCGGGATTGAGTAGACGGCCACCAGAACCGGCTCGAACACGTCGCCGGCAAGGCGGTTAAGACCGAGCGCCATGCCGATGGTGATCCCCATGGTAACCGCGATCGCCAGCGCAGAGGCGAAAGCCTTCACCGTTTCCATCAGGTTCGGCCAGAATGCCGGACGCGTGAACAGGTCCGCCGCGTAGGTGATCGTCTGAATAGGCGAGCGCAGCGCCACGTCGCCGGTCAACATGTACAGCCCCTGCCAGACGGCAAAGATGCCGAGCAGCAGTAGCACGGGGCCGCGAGAAGCCATGAGCGGACCCCTCATTGGTGGCCCCGCCTGCTGAGAATGCGCTTCTCCCACGACACCAGCGCGAGGTTGGCCGTGATCGAGACGAGCAGGACCAGCAGGATCAGCGGATACATCGTCGCATTGTCGAAATTCGTGTATGCGAAGGCGATCTCGAAGCCCATGCCATCACGCGACATGATGAACTCGCTCCCGATGATACCGATCAGCGAGTACGCGATGGCGAACTTGGCGCCGGTGAGGATATACGGCATCGCGAAAGGCAGGGTGATCTTCAGGGCGGTGGCACGTTGACTCATCCGCGCCACACGAGCGGTCTTCAGCAGCACGCGCGGGACGCGGTCAAGACCATTGAGCGTGTTGACGATAACCGCGACCACGCCGAGCATGAAAGCGATGATGATCTGCGGCGCGTCGCCCAACCCGAACAGGATGACGAGCAGCGGGTAGAACGCGATCACCGGGATCGCGTAGTAAGTGGCGAAAAGCGGGTCGAGCGCCTCGCGCACCAGACGGTGCGAATGGACCACCAAGGCCGTCGCTATGCCGACGCTGAGGGCGAGACTGAAGGCAATGACCGCATTCGTCAGCGTCTTCGCGATAGCGCTGTTGTACTTGCCGCTGCTTAGGATCTTCCACAGGTCGCGGACGATCTCCGTGGGCGGCTGCATCGTGAAATTGTTGATCACTCCCGTGCGGCACAGCGTCTCGATGACGGCGACTAGCGCCAGCAGCACGACGATGCGCAGCAGCGTCGCCTGCCTCATAGTCGCGCCACGCGGCCCGGGATGGATTTCAGCGATTCCTCGCGCAGGAGCTGCCACAGCCGCGCCGTGGTGGCGCCAAAGCGCGGATCCTCGACGATGCGGCTGTCGCGCTCGCGCGGCCAGCCGGGCTCGACGATCTCCAGGAGCCGTCCAGGCCGCGCGGACATCACGCCGATGCGGTCGGCCAGCATTGCTGCCTCGTCCAGCGCGTGCGTGATCAGGAACACCGTGGCGCCGGTCTCGCGCCACAGTTTCAGCAGCTCCTCCCCCATCAGCAGGCGCGTCTGCTGGTCAAGGGCGCCGAACGGCTCGTCGAGCAGGATCAGGCGCGGCTGCAGCACCAGCGTGCGTGCGATGCACACGCGTTGGCGCATGCCGCCTGAAAGCTGCGCCGGATATGCGTCTGCAAATCCCTCCAGGCCCATAATCGCCACCGCCTGCTCGACGCGCTTTCGCCGCTCGGGCGCCGGCACGCCGGTCTCGCGCAGACCGAACTCTATGTTGTCGGCGACGGTGAGCCAGGAGAAGCAGGCGTCCTCCTGGAACACCACCC
>DATAAP010000607.1:0-1734 GCA_036260035.1 Alphaproteobacteria bacterium
TGCCGCAGCTCGGCGCGGCCGATCGCCGATGCCGCCGAGGCGGCCTATCCGGGTGAATGCTGCGGGTTGCTGATCGGCATCCAGCACAAGAACGGCGTGCAGGAGGTCAAGCGCGTGGCGCCCAGCCGCAATCTAGGCAAGGCGCGCGACCGTTTCGAAATCGATCCGCAGCTCTGGGTCGACCTCACCCGTGCGCATCGGGGCGGATCGACGCGCATCGTCGGCCTCTATCATTCGCATCCCGATGGGCCGGCCCAGCCTTCCGCCGTCGACCTCGAGGCTGCTTGGGGCGAGGAGCTGGTCTGGCTCATCGTCAGCGTTGCCGGCGACGGAAAGAAGGGGCAGGCGGTTCACGTAACGGCGCATCTGCTCGATCATGGCGGGCGGCAGTTCCGAGAGATTCCGCTCCGTACCAGCGACTGGCACCCGAACTTCGTACGCACGTTGCCGGAGGACACAAAGGAAGCAGCGTCATGAATTTCTGCAGCGACAACACGGCCGGGGCGCATCCGAAGATCCTCGAAGCGCTGGCCGCCGCGAATGGCGGTCCGGCGATGCCTTATGGCAACGACGAGCTCACGCGCCGCGTCGAGCGCAGGATTGCAGAGCTGTTCGAGCGCGACTGCGCCGTGTTCCTCGTGGGCACTGGCACGTCGGCAAACGCACTGGCGCTCGCGGCGCTGGCGCCCAACTACGGCGCGGTGTTCTGCCATCCCGAATCGCACATCAACATGGACGAGTGCGGGGCGCCGGAATTCTTCACGGGCGGCGCCAAGCTCGTCTGCATCCAAGGCGCCCATGCGAAGATCGCCGCGGCTGATCTCGACCGCGCGATCAAGGCCGCTGGCATCGGCGTGGTGCATCACGTGCAGCCCGCGGCAGTGAGCATCACTCAGGCGACGGAGGCGGGCGCTGTATACCGTCCGGCGGACATCGCCGCGATCGCGGCAGTCGCGCACCGCCATGGGCTCGCGCTGCACATGGACGGCGCTCGCTTCGCCAACGCGCTTGTTCATCTCGGCTGTACGCCCGCGGAGATGACGTGGCGCGCCGGGGTCGATGCGCTGTCCTTCGGCGCAACGAAGAACGGCGCCTTCGCCGCGGAAGCGGTCGTCTTCTTCGACCTAGCGCGCGCCGCGAGTTTCGGCTTCCGCCGCAAGCGCGCCGGCCACCTTTGGTCCAAGATGCGCTTCCTCGCGGCACAGCTCGACGCATATCTCACCGACGAGCTCTGGCTTGCGAATGCCCGCCATGCCAACCGGCTGGCGGCCGAGCTCGCGCGCGGGCTCTCGGCTATCCGGAATGTCAGGATCGAGCATCCCGTCGAGGCAAACGAGGTCTTCGTCACGCTGCCCGAGCCCGTTATCCGCGCCCTCGAGGCGGACGGATTCAGGTTCTACCGCTGGCTCGACGAGACCTCGACGACGCTGCGTTTGGTCACATCCTTCGAAACCGACCCGGCCCACGTCGCAGCCTTCGTTGCCAGCGCGCGGCGGCACGCCTCCGCCGCGGCCTGACAGGGGGCATGCCGCAGCTTACGGGCATGACTTGCTAATGAGCGGGGGGTCCGCTATCTAGTCGCCCTGCCGCGGCCAGCCGCACGGGGTCCCCTTCGTCTAGTGGCCCAGGACACCGCCCTCTCACGGCGGTAACAGGGGTTCGAATCCCCTAGGGGACGCCAGGTCTCGCCAGACCCTTCGCGCCGTCCGGGCGCGTTTTCCCGGCATCGCACGG
>DATAAP010000608.1:0-4093 GCA_036260035.1 Alphaproteobacteria bacterium
CAGCGATACGACCGCCGGCCTCGCGCTAGGCCGCGCCATCGCCGCGCGCGCAGTCGCGTGGGGCAAGGCGGACGGGTCGGACGCCAAATGGACCGGCAGCGTGCCGAACGCGCCGGACAAATGGCGCGGCACCAATCCGCTCGGTCCGATGGTTGGCACGTGGAAGACCTGGGTGCTGCAGCGACCCGACGAGCTGCGCCCGCCCGCCCCGCTGCCACCGCAGCTCGCGGCCGATCTCGCCGAATTGAAGGCGGTCCAGCGCACGCCCGCAATGCTCAGCGCGGCCTGGTTCTGGGAATGGGGTGCGGGCGGCTTCCGCGGCTTCCAGTTCTGGAACGACCAGGCGAGCCGCAAGACAATCGAGTACCGGCTCGAGTCCAGCCCGCCGCATGCCGCGCGCATCTACGCGTTAGAGAGCATTGCCTTCCACGACGCCGTTGTCGCCTGCTGGGAAGCGAAGTACGCGTACTGGGCGCCGCGCCCGTTCATGGTGGACGCGGAACTGAAGCCGCTCTTCCCGGCTCCCAACCATCCCAGCTATCCCGCCGCGCATGGCTGCCTGTCGACGGCAGCGGCCAGCGTCCTCGCGCAGCTCTTCCCGTATCATGCGCGGGAATTTGCGGCCCTGGGCGATCAGGCCGCCGAGGCGCGCGTGTGGGCGGGCATTCACTTCCGCGCGGATGTCCATGCCGGCAAGGCGATCGGTCGAGCGGTCGCGGAGAAGGTGATGGCGGCGGTGGCCAAGGACATGGGCCGGTAGCGCGGACGCCCAATACTGTGCGCAGGTCGCAAGCGGCCTGCGGACTTGGCTCATGGGCTGCATGGCTACAGCGCCACGGCGGTGACCAGCAGCGCCAGGCCGGTCACGCTAGGCGCCGCGCGGATGACATGCGACCAATCCCAGCGGTCGCGCAGAACCGTCCAGTCCTGTTCTGCGGGGCCTCCGCGTCGCAACGGATCGGCCTTGAAGAACGCGGCACCGGCGCCCCTCATCTGAAAGTCCTTGAGCCAGAAGCCGTTGACCGGATGAGTCAGCAGCCAATAGATGAGATGCATCGCCAGCATGGCGATGAAGGCGCCGAGCACCAGCCAGAACCGCGCTCCTTCGCCGAAGACAAGAACCGCAAGCACGAGGGTTGCGACAATCGCGGCGAATTCGCCGAAACCGGCAATCGTGAAGGATAGTAGATCTGCTGCACGGCCAGATACGTATCGCGCGGCAGACGCTTCTTGCCCGGCAGCTCAAGGGTATGAGCAAGCGCGGTCGTCATCGCGATGGCGACGAAGAGAACCGCCGCGACCTGTAGAGCAAGAGACATGCTTTGCTTCCGTGCAGACGCGCCCTATTCAAGTCCCCGGCCTGCGCGCAGCCGGCGGATTGAGACCGAAAGCCTTTCATGATGGGCGATCTCATGGCCGTGCCGTGCCTCGTAATCCTCGACGGCCGCGATCAGCGCGTCGAGCCGCTCGGCTTGCGGCGTGCCGGGCCGCGCCCTTGCGCGCCCCAGCGCCTCGCCGATCGCACCCTGGTACTGCGCGGCGTTATCGATCCGACGGACAGCGGGGTCGCGCAGCACATCGTCATCGCGCGCGGCTTCGCGAGTCTCAAGTCGTCTGGTGCGACTGCGCCTGAACATGCGCGCCCTCCTGCTTGCTGCTGAAATAAGAACTGCCGCACACCCCCGATTGTTTCCCTCCCGGCAGAGATTGTGAAAGCCAAGCCACATATTGGGCCATTGCAGGGAGCGCGGAACGATGCCGAGCTGCCGTCGTTTTTGCGGCACTATGCAGCAACCAAGGAATGTACCCGAAGGCAGCGGCAACAACGCCAGGCGATGGTCCGCGATCATCCGCCAGCTGGTCCGCAAGATCGCGCATCCATATCGGCCCGAGCGCCACTACATGCGTGGCGGCCGAACGAATGGAGGCGAACGCCGGCGGCGCGAAGCGGACCTGCCGCACGCCGCGCCGTGACGACCCGTCACGCCGACGTCATACTCGCGGCCAAGGAGACTTGCTCTCCCGTTTCGTTCACCGGAGCGCCATGAGCTCTCCGATCACGGGCGCGAGCCGGCGAGTCTGCGCCGCCATCCGCACCGGCGCATTGACTGCGCCGTAGAGGTCGTAGCCGCCGATGCGTTGAACCACTTCGAAGAAGAAGCGGTCCTCGAACGGCTCAGTATAGAGATGCAGATACTCGCCGCCGGCGTTGCGGTCGTAGAGGATGCCGTTGCGCGCGAGCCGGTCCAGCAGATCCGGCGCCAGCTCGTGGCGGATCGCGAGGTCGTCGTAGTAGTTGGCCGGGATCGGCAACAACGGCACGCCGTTCGCGCGGCAGCGCGCCGCCATGGCGAGAATGTCGTCGGTGCGGAAGGCTATGTGATGCACGCCTGCGCCTGCGAAGGCGGAGATAGAGCGCGCCGTAACGGTGTTCCGGCTGGCTGAGATGTTCAGCGGGAAACGCACGGACCGGTTCGCGCTGGCGACGGCTCGGCTGCGTACGAGGCCGTGTGGATCAGCAAGCACCCATACGTCGTCGGGCTCCAAGCCGAGCACGGCGCGGTAAAACAGCACCCAGCTGTCGAACTGGCCCGCAGGCAGCGCCTGGGCCACGTGATCGACCGCGGCGAGTCCCGCGGACGGCGCCGCAGGTGCTTCGTCGGAGATGAAATCCGCCTCGAGCGGGTCGGCAGCGTCGGGCCGGTTGGGGACAAAATAGATGAGGCTGCCATCCAAGGACCGAATCGCCGGAATCGTCCGCTCATTCGGGCCGACGCGGCCTTCGAAGCGCGAGCAACCTAACGCCTCCGCGCGGTTCAGCGCCTGGAACTCGTCGGCAGCCCGCAATGCGATTGCGCAGATCGACGGCCCATGCATGAGAAAGTATGAGTGCGCGAAGGAATTTGGCTCGGCATTGAGCACGAGGTTGACGTCGCCCTGACGATAGAGGGCGACGGCCTTGCTGCGGTGCCGGCCGAAGCGCTGGAAGCCGAGCCGCTCCAGCGTTCCGCCGAGCGACGCCGATGTTGCGCCGTCTACCGCGAACTCAAGGAAGGCGAGGCCGTTCAGCGTCGGCACCGGCGGCGGATCGAAGAGCTCGACACGGTGCACGGCGCGCTCCGCCTCCTGCCCGCCTTTCGTCAGTCGGGCGCGCACCTGCTCCTCGAGAAAGAGCAGCGAGCGCATCGCGTCGACGGCCGTTGGACGTGTCGGCGTAGCGCGGAACTCATCGTTGAAGACTTCGAGCGAGATTGGGCCGGCATAGCCGGCGCGCACGACCTCGACGAGGAACGCGGCAACGTCGAGCTCGCCCTGACCCGGAAAGCAGCGGAAATGCCGGCTGTGCATCAGCACGTCCATCTTCAGCCGCGGGGCGTCGGCCAGCTGCACGAAGAAGATCCGGTCGCCCGGAATGTCGGCGATGCCTGCGACAGGATCGGCGATCGCGAGCGTATGGAAGCTGTCGAGGATTAATCCCAGATGCGGATGCGCCGCGCGGCTCACGATGCTCCAGGCGCGGCCATAGGTATTCACGCGCGTGCCCCAGGCCAGTGCCTCGTAGCCGATGCGAAGCCCGCGCGCCGCCGCGCGATCGGCGAGCGCAAAGAGCTGCGCTGCGGCGCGCGCATCATCATCGATTGCGTGCAGTGTGGCATTGGAGCAGACGAGCATCAGCGCGGCGCCCATCTCCTCCATCACGTCGAACTTGCGCTCGGCGCGGTCGAGGTTGCGGCGGAACTGCTCGTCGCTGACGCCTTCAAAGTCGCGGAACGGCTGGTACAGCGCGATCTTGAGCCCGAGATCGGCGGCCAGCGCCTGCACCTGGCGTGCCGAGCCGTCGTAGCAGATGAAGTCGTTCTCAAAGATCTCCACGGCGTCGAACCGCGCCGCGGCGGCGGCCTGCAGCTTTTCCTCCAGCGTGCCGCTCAACGAGACGGTGGCGATCGAGCGAAGCATGGCTTTCCCGTTCGGTTGGAGAGTCCCCCGTCAAATCGCGGCGCGCGCAGGGCCGGCGACACCCTGCGTGCGCTGCAGGAACGCCGCACGCATCGCCTCGACTGGCGCGGGCCGACCGAGAAAGAGCGCGAAAGCG
>DATAAP010000609.1:0-2689 GCA_036260035.1 Alphaproteobacteria bacterium
GATCACCGATGCGCTCGCCCCGCATAACCCGTCCTACATTCGGCTGCCGCTCGGCTGGCCGGGCTCGTGCTGCCGCTTCGCCGATCCGCGCGACTATATCGGCTTCGACGGCGGCGGCGGTATCGGCTCCGGCCCGGGCATGGCGGTGGGCGCGGCCCTCGCGCTGCGCGGCAGCGGCCGGCTGCCGGCCGCGGTGCTTGGCGACGGCGATTACCTGATGGGCCTCACGGCGCTGTGGACCGGGGTGCGCTATGGCGTGCCCCTGCTGGTCCTCGTTGCCAACAACGAATCCTTTTTCAACGATGAGCTGCATCAGGAACGCGTCGCACGTATCCGCGGCCGGCCAGTCGAAAACCGGCATATTGGGCTGCGCATGAGCGAAGCGCCGCTCGATCTCGCGATGCTGGCGCGCGGACAGGGTGCTGTCGGAATCGGACCGGTGCGCGATCTGCAAGCGCTGAACGACGCGATTACAGAAGGCGTGCGGCAGACCCGCTCTGGCAAGGTCTGCGTGATCGACGTGCACGTGGCACCCGAATACTCGCGCGCCGTGTCGAACAGCCTGCTGCGGCACATTCCCGCTGCGACCTGAGTCGATCGAGGAGACCGCACGCAGATGCAGGACGTCAACCTGGTGTACTGTCAGACCGCCTAGGCGGTGATCGAAGCGAAAGGGCCGGAACGGCCGATCAAGGGAGGAAGACATGACAGCATTGAGGCTTCGGCACGTGCTTCTCGCGGCGGCCGCCGCATTCGCAATCGCGGCCACCCCTGTACAGGCCGAGCAGATCGCCGTCGGCAATTTCGGCGTCGCCGCCAACGGCATGCCGTTCGGCGTTGCGCTCACCAAAGGATACTTCAAGGAGGAGGGCATCGACGTCAGCGGCATCATCACGTCGGCCGGCGGCGGCACGTCGCTGCGCAATATGCTGGCAGGCGGCGTGCCTTACGGCGAGGTGAACCCCGGCGTGGTCGTTTCGGCGATCCAGCAGGGTGCCGATCTGAAGATCATCAGCGACAATGTTCTGACTGTCGCGGAGTTCGTGTGGGCGACCAAGAAGGAGTCCCCGATCAACTCAATCAAGGACCTCAAGGGCAAGAAAATCGGCTACACCAACCCGCGCTCCACCAGCCAAGGCCTGGCGATGCTGCTGCTGACTCAGGCCGGCTTCAAGCCGGACGAGGCAGAGCTGGTCCGCACCGGTGGCTTCGGCGAGGGCGTGGCGGCGCTCGACACCGGCCTTATCGACGTCGCTCCGATGGCGGAGCCGGTGTGGTCGAAATTCAAGGACAAGTACAAGCCGATCGCCGTGGCTAGCGAGATCCTGCCGCCGCTCGACAATGTCGTCGGCGTCACCACCTCGAACATGGCGGCGGAGAAAGGCGATTTCATCCGCGCCGTGATCCGCGCGCGCCGCCGCGCTGTCGAGTTCATGCACCAGAACCCCGACGAGGCCGGCGACATCGTCGCCACGCACTATAATCTCGAGCCGGCGGTGGCGAGGGCCGCGGTGCGCAACCTGACCTCCAGCCGCACCAACGGCATTCCGTACTGGGGGACAGGCCAGATCCATCTCGAAGGGCTGAAGCGGATGATCGAGGTGCAGCGCATGGTCGGCGCCATCAAGGGCGAGGTCGATTTCGACAAGATCATCGACACGCAGTTCCTGCCCGACGACATCAAGACCATCATCCGGTAAGCGGAGGCCGGGGTGACCAGCGCCCACGTCACGTTGCGCGACGTCACGAAGGTCTTCCGTCGCGCCGACGGCGGCGAGCTGAAGGCGCTCGGACCGATCGATCTCGACCTGCGGCCCGGCGAGTTCTTCGCCGTCGTCGGGCCATCCGGCTGCGGCAAGTCGACCCTGCTGGAGGTTCTCGCCGGCCTGACGCGGGCCACCTCCGGCACGGTCGAGTTCGAGGGCGTGCCGATCGCGGGCGAGATACCGGACGGCATCGGCGTGGTGTTCCAGGAGGACGCCTCCTTCTCCTGGCTCACCGTCGCCGACAACATCGGGTTCGGCTTGCGCGAGAACGGCATGCCGGCCCCCGAGCGGCGCAAGCGCGTGGAGCAGGCGGTGGCGATTATGGGCCTGGAGGGATTTGCAGACGCATATCCGGCGCAGCTTTCAGGCGGCATGCGGCAGCGCGTGTGCATCGCTCGCACGCTGGTGCTGCAGCCGCGCCTGATCCTGCTCGACGAGCCGTTCGGCGCCCTCGACCAGCAGACGCGACTGCTGATGGGCGAGGAGCTACTGAAACTTTGGCGTAAGACCGGCGCCACGGTGTTTCTGATCACGCACGCGCTTGATGAGGCGGCCATGCTGGCCGATCGCATCGGCGTGATGTCTGCACGGCCGGGGCGGCTGCTGGAGATCGTCGAGCCCGGCTGGCCGCGCGAGCGCGACAGCCGCATCGTCGAAGACCCGCGCTTCGGCGCAACGACCGCGCGGCTGTGGCAGCTGCTGCGCGAGGAATCGCTGAAATCCATTCCGGGCCGCGCGCGGTCATGAGGAGTCCGACCAGCGCCAGCAGCACGAAGATGCGCAGCAGGGTTGGGTGCCTTATCATCGCGCCGCGCGTCCGGGGATGGACTTCAGCGACTCCTCCCGCAGGAGCTGCCACAGCCGCGCGGTGGTGGCGCCGAAGCGCGGGTCTTCGACGATGCGGCTGTCGCGATCGCGCGGCC
>DATAAP010000610.1:0-9320 GCA_036260035.1 Alphaproteobacteria bacterium
CGGCGCGCGCGAAGCGCGCGCGAGGTCGGCCAGATGCGCCAGCCGTGCGGCATCGTCGCCGCGGTAGAGATGGTTGGCCGCGAGATAACAGCGCCGCGTGAAGGCTTCGCCGAACTTTGCCAAGTCGGCAGCGAAGATCTCGCCGGGCTTGTCCGGCGGCACGACGATAATGATCTGACCGTCACCATGGGCGAGGACGTCGGCTTTGGCGAGGTGGCATTGTCCTTTCGGCGCCCGCCGCTTGCCGATGGTGAGCAAGGTGGTGAGCCGGCTATAGGCGGCGAGATCGGTGGGCAGGCACAGCAGGCTCGGCCCGTCGGTCAGGTCGAGCCGCGCGCCGATGATCAGCCGCAGCTTATATTTTTGGTCCTTGATCTCGCTGTGCGCGCGCACGATGCCGGCCAGCGTGTTGCGGTCGGTCAGCGCGATGGCACGATAGCCGAGCGCCGCCGCCTGGCCGATTAGCTCATAGGGATGCGAGGCTCCGCGCAGGAAGCTGAAATTACTGGTGACCTGCAGCTCGGCGTAATCGATCATCCGAACAGCCCGTGCAGGAACCAGCGCGTCTCGCGCGGCTCGTCGAAATTGTCGCGATAGAGCCAGAAGCGGCGGCCGTCGGTGTCCTCGACGCGGTAGTAGTCTCGCGTGGGTGCGCGCTCGCGCCACCATTCGCCGGCGATGCGCTCGGGGCCTTGCGCGCGCGCCACGCGGTGCAGGGCGCCGCGCCAGACGAACTGGAAGGGCGGCTCGTCGGGCAGCACCGCCGAGGCCTCGATCGGCTCCGGATGCTGGAACAGGCGCAAGGGCCGCGGCGTGTCGGGCCATTGCGCCGGCACTACGGGGGCTGCGGCGGCGACGCGCTCGACCGCGCGCTCGGGGATGTGGCTGGCGCGCATCGCCAGCCGCATCACCTGTGCATGGCCCAGCCGCGTGCCGAGCACGTCGAAGAGCTGGGTGAGGTCGACGAAGGCCGCATCGTGGGCCGCAAGCGGCGCCTGCCGTGCCGGCAGCGTCTCGACGACCGGTGCTGCGAGCGCCATCGTATCGATACCGAAGCCCGGCGCGATCTTCTCAATCTTCTCGGCAAATAGGCGCGCGAGATGGGCGGGATCGCGGCTCGGCACGCCGGTGCCGATGCGGAGCGAATCGGTGGTGCCGTCGCAGCGATAGGCGGTCAGCTCGAAGCGCCGGCCGCCCTGGTCGCGCTGGGCGAGCTGGGCGCACAGATCGTGCAAAAGGTTATCAACTGTCGCGGCGATGCCCGCCGGCTCCGAGATCGGCTCGGCGAAGGCGATGAGCGCGCGGTAGGCGATCGGCGGCTGGCGCGGCGACAGCGGCTCGGCGATATGGCCAAGCGCCTGGTCGAGCCGCTGCAGCAGCAAAGCGCCGAAGCGCACGGGGAGGGAAGCGCGTGGAAAATTATAGAGGTCGCCGATGCGACGCAGGCCAAGGCTGTGCAGCGCTTCGACCGTGGCGGCGTCGATGCGCAAACCCGCGACCGGAAGTGGGGCGATAGCCTCGCGCTGCCCTACGGGAGGCACGGCGACATCCCCGGATGACGCGAAACGCGCCCACGCCCAGGCGGCACCAGGCGTATCGGCGATGCCGGCGCGTGCAGCGAAGCCAAACGTCTTGAGTCGCGCGATCAAATCATCAACCAGCGCTGCCTCGCTGCCGAACAAATGGGCGCAGCCGGTGATGTCGAGCCAGAGCCCGGCGCTGCCGCACTGGTCGGCGCGGTCGACGGCGGTCCACGGCGTGTAGCGCGTGCACCATTCGGCAAGCCGGCCGAGCGCGCGCGCATCGTGGCCCGGCTGTTCCGGCACCACGGCGAGCTGCGGCAGCAGGGCGCGCGCATCGGCCAGAGTCTGGCCCGGCGCGATGCCATTGGCCTGCGCCATCGCATTGACGGCGACAATGCGCTGCACGTTGCCATCGGCGATGGTCGCGAGCGGCTTAGCGCGCCATTCGGTATGGCGCCGCGATAGCCGGTCGGTCGCGAAGGTCGGGAGCCACAGCGAGACGATCCGCCTCCCACGCGACAAGCCAGCGACTGACATAGCCTTCCTCTCCGTGAAGCAGCCCCCGGCAGCGGACGAGATCGACGCGCCAGCGCGGCGCCAGGCTTGCGTCTTGCTTGGGCCCGGACGCTGCCACCACATGCCAGCGCGTCACCGCGGTCGTGACGGGCGCTGCCGCGCTCTGTCGCAACAGCAGGGCGGTGACGCCGGATTTGCGCGCGGCGAGCTGCAGCCTGCGGCTGGCCGTGGGCGACAGCGCCGAGACCTCGCCTAGTACGGCGGCGAGGCCGCGGCAGCGCAGGGCTTCCTCGATCACCCACAGGATCTCCGCCGGCCGGTGTGCGCGGACGACGATCAGCCGTTCGGCCTTCAGTCCAAAGCGGACGAGGCCGGGGCCGTAGAGATCATCCTGCGGGCAGACCCACAGCACCGAACGGCCGTCCCCGGCCAGCCGCGCCAGCAGCATTGAGCAGAAGCCAGTGGCCGCGCCGTCCAGCGCTGCACCGGCGACCTCGTGGACGGCGCCGCAGGGCAGGCCGCGCCAGGGCAGGACCGCATCGATTGCCGGCACATCCAGGGCGGCGACGGCGATGGCCGGCCCCAATACGGCTTCTGTTATGAGCTGGTGGCGTAGGGCCTCCAGACGCGCAAGTTTCGGACTCGTCATAGTAGTATGAGTTCATGATTTGTTCTCATTCTACTGAGGCGAGTCCCTCTGTCAAACAACCCAACCTGAGTCTGCGGAAAGTGGGACTAAGCACCTGACTCGGCGACACGAGGCCCATCCGCAACACTATTTCACGCAAGCTTAGCATCTCACGCTCCTATACTTGTGCGTGCAACCCGACCGGCGGATTGCCGCATGAGCGCAAGACTGGGGCTGGGTTAGAGCGCTTGGTTCCCCGCCTCTACGCGAGGTGATCTACACGGTCATCGCGCGCCACCGCTACCGCATCTTCGGCCGGCACGACTTCTGCGATCTCGGCGGGCCGCTGCTGGCCGACCGCGTGATCATGGAGGCGCCTGTCAGCCGGCCTTGAGCGGCTCCTTCGTGCTCAGCTTGTCGATCTCGGCGATCTCTTCGGGCGTGAGCGCCCATTCGACCGCCTTGATGTTCTGCTCGATCTGCTCCGGCTTCGTGGCGCCAGCGATGACGCTCGAAACACAGGGGCGCGCGGCGAGCCAAGAGAAGGCAAGCTCCAGCAACGTGCGGCCGCGCGCGGCGGCAAAATCGTTCAGCCGCTCGACGATCGGCCAGTTGTCCTCCGTCATGTAGCGGTCGGCGAGGCGCTTCGTGTTGGCGAGCCGCGTTCCCTCGGGCAGCGGCGCGTTGCGCTTGTACTTGCCCGTCAGTAGCCCGCTCGCCAGCGGGAAGAAGGGCAGGAGGCCCAAGTTGTAGGCCTGCATCGCCGGCACGAGGTCCTTCTCGATGTCGCGCACGACCAGGCTGTACTCGTCCTGGCAGGAGACGAAGGCGTTGAGGTTATGGTGCTTCGCCGTCCACTGCGCCTCGACGACCTGCCAGGCCGGCAGGTTGGAGCAGCCGATGTAGCGCACCTTGCCCTGGCGCACGAGGTCGTCGAGCGCGCGCAAGGTCTCTTCCATCGGCGTCAGCGGATCGGGGCGGTGCTGCTGATAGAGGTCGATCCAATCGGTGCGCAGGCGGCGCAGGCTGTCCTCGACCGCGCGCATGATGTAGCGGCGCGAGGCGCCCTTGAGTGTCTCGGCCTCGTCCATCGGCATCGCGAATTTCGTGGCCAGCACGATGTCCTTGCGCCGCGCACCGAGGATTTGGCCGACAAAGTCCTCCGAGCCGCCGCGGTTGCCGTAGATGTCGGCGGTATCGAACAGCGTGATTCCGGCATCGAGCGCCTTGTGCACCACCTTGCGCGATGCCTCGAGATCGATGCGCATGCCGAAATTGTTGCAGCCGAGGCCGACCAGCGACACGAGAAGGCCCGACTTGCCGAGATTGCGCTGCTTCACAGAAAACACCCCGCCAGAGATGGAGCCGCTGTTGTAAGCGAGGGGCAGCGAAAAGGGTAGAGGGGGTCAGCGACGGCGACGCGGGCCCGGTTTGCCGCGGCCGCGCGACTGCTTGCGTTCCTGTTGTCGCGCTTCCTGTCTGCGGCTGCCGCGTCGCTCGGTCGAGGCGATGCGACCGCCCTCGATCAGTTCAAAGATCAGGCCTCCCGTCACCGGATTGGCTTCGGCGAGGCGGACGTCGACGCGGTCGCCGAGGGTGAACACGCGGCCGCTGCGCTGGCCCTCGAGGCGGTGGCGGTCGGGATCATGGCGATAGAAATCGTCGGTCAGCGAGCCGACGGGCACGAGCCCGTCGGCGCCGATATTGTCGAGCGCCACGAAGATTCCGAACTTCGCGACCCCGCTCACGCGGCCGGGGAAGCGGCCGCCGATCCGGTCGGCGAGATACGCGGCGATGTAGCGGTTGCGGGCGTCGCGCTCGGCCGCAGCGGCACGCCGCTCGGTCGCCGATATGTGCTCGGCGATCCCGTGGAAATCGACGCCGCCGCCCTCGAACAGGCCGCCCTCGCCGAGCCCCAGCCCAGCGATCAGCGCGCGATGGACGAGCAGGTCGGCATAGCGCCGGATCGGCGAGGTGAAATGCGCGTAACGCTTCAGCGCGAGACCGAAATGGCCGATGTTGTCGGGGCTGTAGATCGCCAGGGACTGTGAGCGCAGCACGAGCTCGTCGACCATGTGCCGGAACGGCTTGTCGGCGGCCCAGTCCAGCACGCGCATGAATTGCTCGGGGCGCATCACCTGGCCGCGCGCGAGCTTGAAGCCGAGCGGGCCTAGCACGTCGCGTAGCGCGTCGATCTTCTCGGGTGCGGGCTGGTCGTGCACGCGGTACATGCACGGCAGGCGGTGCTCCTCGAGCGTCTCCGCGGCGCAGACATTGGCCGCGATCATGAATTCCTCGATCAGCCGGTGGCTGTCGTAGCGTGGGCGCGGCTCGATCTTCCGCACCTTGCCGCTGTCATCCAGGATCACCTTCAGCTCTTCGAGATCAAGATCGAGCGTGCCGCGTGCACGCCGCGCGCGCGACAGCGCGTGATACGCGGCGAAGAGCGGATCGATGACTTTCGTCTTGAGCTCCGAAGGGACTTTATTTCGGCTTCCGTCGGCCGCGGCCTGCGCCTCGTCATAAGTGAGCCGCGCCGCCGAATGCATCATGCCGCGCACGAAGCGGTGGCGGCGCTTGTTGCCGTGCGCGTCGATCCACATGTGCACGGCTAGCACCGGGCGGTCCTCGCGCGGCCGCAGCGAGCACAGATCATTCGACAGGCGCTCGGGCAGCATCGGCACCACGCGATCCGGGAAGTAGACGGAGTTGCCGCGGAGCTGCGCCGCGCGATCCAGCGCGTCGCCCGGCCGCACGTACCAGGCGACATCGGCAATGGCGACGACGAGGTGGAAGCCGGCCGGGTTCTTCGGGTCGTCGTCGGGTTCCGCAAACACGCCGTCGTCGAAGTCGCGCGCGTCTTCGCCGTCGATCGTCACCAGCGGCAGCGGCCGCAGGTCCTCGCGCTCGCCGAGCGGCGCCGGGCGGGCGCCTCGCGCCTGCGCCAGCGCTGCTTCGCTGAACTCGACGGGAATGTCATGGGTGTGGATCGCGATCAGGCTGGCCGCCTTGGGGTTTGCCATGTCGCCGAGCCGTTCGACGATGCGCGCCGAGGGCAATCCGAGGCGACGCCCAGGCAGCACTTCGGCCAGCACCAGCTCGCCGGGCTGGGAGCTGCCGGCATTGCCGGCGGCAATGACGAACTCAGTGCGGATCTTCTTCTCGGTCGGGACCAAGCGTCCGCCATCAGCTCCGCGCTGATAGACGCCGAGGACTTTCTCCGGGGCGGCTTCGATCCGCCGCAGCAGGCGGGCGATGGTGGCACCGGGCTCGCGGCCCTCGATGCGGACCAGGGCGCGGTCGCCGGGGTTCAGGGCGACGGCGCCGCGTTCGGCGCGGATGCGCAAGGCAGGAGGTGGTTCCGCGTCCTCCCAGTCGAGCGGCCGCGCCAGCGCCTCGCCCTCGTCGCGGTCGATGCCAGTGATCTCCACCATCACCACATCGGGCAGATCGCCGCGCGCGGCGAAGCGGCGGCTGGCCGAGCGGTCGACCTCGCCATCGCGGACGATTTCCTTCAGCAGCGACTTCAGCGCGATCTTCGCCGGCCCCTTGATGCCGAAGGCCTGTGCGATCTCGCGCTTGCCGACCTTGCGCGGGCTGCTGCGGATAAAGTCGAGGACCTCTGCCTTAGAGGGGAGGGCGGGAGCGGACCGTTTGCGAATTGAAGACTCCGGCGTTGTGAACGCGGCCTGGCTGCCGCGTCACGCCGATGATCGGTCACGTCGTTCCGAATGTCACCTGCAGATCAGCGAGGCAGTAGGCGCCAGCGTCACTCCGCCTCGTCGGCAGTGGCCTTCTCTTTCGCCTTGCCCTTCGCCTTACGCTTCGGCTTGACGGCGGCATCGGACGGCGCCGTTTCCGCCTTCGCGGCCTTGCCGCCCCGCTTCTTCTTGCCGCCGCCCTTGGCGACGCGCTCGGCGATCAGCGCCACAGCTTCGTCGAGCGTGACCTCGTCGACCGTGCGGTCCTTCGGGATGTTGGCATAGACCGAGCCATGCTTGACGAACGGTCCATAGCGGCCGACGCCGGCGCTGACCGGCTTGCCGTCGGCCGGGTGCGCACCGAGCTGACGCAGGTTCGATGCCTGCGCCTGTCGCCGTCCGGTCTTCGGCTGGGCGAGGATATCGACGGCTCGGTTGAGCCCGACCGAGAGCAGATCGTTTGTCGATTCCAGCGAGCGGTATTCATTGCCGTGCTTGAGGTACGGCCCGAACCGGCCCAGGCCGGCCAGGATCGGCTTGCCGTCACTGGGATGCGTTCCGACCTCGCGGGGCAGGGCGAGTAGTTTCAGCGCGGTGTCGAGGTTGACCGTGTCGACCGGCACGTCCTTGGGCAATGAGACGCGCTTCGGCTTGACGTCCTCGCCGCCCTCGCCGAGCTGCAGGTACAGCCCGTACGGACCCTTGCGCAGGCTGACGACCTCGTTCGAAACTGGGTCGACGCCGATCGTCTTGGTGCCCTCAAAGCCGCTATTGCCGTTGCCGTTCTCGACCGCGAGCGGCCGTGTGAAGCGGCAATCGGGATAGCGCGAGCAGCCGATGAAGGCGCCGAACTTGCCGAGCTTCAGCGACAACCTGCCCTCGTTGCAGCCCGGGCACAGGCGCGGGTCGCGGCCATCGGGGAGGGCAGGGAAGAAATGCGGGCCCAGCTCCTCGTCGAGTTCGTCGATCACTTCGGTGATCGTCAGGTCCTTGGTCTGGCCGACCGCCTCGGAGAAGGCCTGCCAGAACTCGCGCAGCACGTCCTTCCAATTGGCGCGGCCGCCGGAAATATCGTCGAGCAGCTCCTCGAGCCGCGCCGTGAAGTCGTACTGGACATATTGCGTGAAGAAGCTCTCGAGGAAGGCCGTCACGATGCGACCGCGGTCCTCGGGAATGAAACGCCGCTTGTCGAGGCGCACATAGCCGCGGTCCTGCAACACGTCGAGGATGCTGGCATAGGTGGATGGGCGGCCGATGCCGAGCTCCTCGAGCTTCTTGACTAGGCTCGCCTCGCTGTAGCGCGGCGGCGGCTGGGTGAAGTGCTGGTCGGCCTTGGGCTCGCCATGGGCCATGCGGTCGCCTTCGGCAACGGCCGGCAACACGCGATTGTCTTCGTCGTCCTCGGACGGCTCGTCGCGGTCCTCACGGTAGAGCGTGAGGAAGCCGTCGAAGACGATGATAGAGCCGGTGGCCCGGAACACCGTTTTGCGGTCGGCCGAGCCGATATCCACCGCCGTCTGGTCGAGCTCGGCGCTCTCCATCTCGCTGGCGATCGTACGCCGCCAGATCAGCTCATAGAGCCGGCGCTGGTCGTTATCGAGGTACCCGGCTACGTGCTCCGGCCGACGGAAAAGGTCGGTGGGGCGAATGCCTTCATGGGCTTCCTGTGCGTTCTTCGCCTTGGTCTTCCAGACGCGCGGCGATTCAGGCACGTACTTAGCGCCATACTGTTCGCCGATCAGCTTGCGCGCGGCCCCGATCGCCTCGCGCGACAGCGTCACACTATCGGTACGCATGTAGGTGATCAGGCCGACGGTCTCGCCGCCGATATCCACACCTTCGTAGAGCTGCTGGGCGATACGCATGGTACGGCTGGCACCAAGCCCGAGCTTGCGCGAGGCCTCCTGCTGCAGCGTCGAGGTCGTAAAGGGCGGAAAGGGATTGCGCTTGGTCCGCTTCTTCTCAATGCCGACGACCGCGTAGGGATCGCCCGCCAGAATCTTGGCGACCGCGCGCTCGGCCTCTTCCTTGGTGCCCAGCGCGAACTTGTCGAGCTTCTGGCCGTCGAGATGCGTGAGCTGCGCCGTGAACGTGGCGCCTGAAGGCGTGCGGAACTCGGCGACGATCGTCCAGTATTCGCGCGGCTTGAATCGCTCAATCTCGGTTTCGCGCTCGCAGATCAGACGCAGCGCCACCGACTGCACGCGGCCGGCCGAGCGGCTGCCCGGCAGCTTGCGCCACAGCACCGGCGACAGGTTGAAACCAACCAGGAAGTCGAGGGCGCGTCGCGCCATGTACGCCTCGACCAGGTCGCGGTCGAGGTCGCGCGGGTTCTGCATCGCATCGAGCACGGCGTTCTTCGTGACTTCGTTGAAGACGACCCGCTTGATATTGATGTCCTTGAACTTCTTGTCCTGCTTCAGAACTTCCTTGAGGTGCCAGGAAATGGCCTCGCCTTCGCGGTCCGGGTCGGTCGCGAGGTATAGGCTGTCGGCATTCTTCAGCGCCTTGGCGATCTCACTGAGCGGCTTCTTGGCCCGCTCGCCGACTTCCCAATGCATGGCAAAGTCGCTGTCCGGCTCAACCGCGCCATCCTTCTCTTTGAGGTCGCGCACATGACCAAAGCTCGCGAGCACGGTGTAGCCGGGCCCGAGATACTTGTTGATGGTCTTCGCCTTCGCAGGCGACTCAACGACGACGACCTTCATGCGTCGGCTTCCAACTTAAACTTCCTGCTTCGGTAAATGGGCCTAATCGACTGTATTTCAACCAGAAACCTGGTTTCCGGGATGTCTGGTCAAGCGGCCCGCCAACTCCAGCTCGAGGAGAATGGTTAATACGAGTGCGGGTGGTAATTGGCATTGCCGGATGATTTCGTCAACCGGGACCGGGGCGGGGCCGAGTTTCTCGGTAACGCATTGACGTGCGGTTAACAGCAAAGCTTCGTCCTCA
>DATAAP010000611.1:0-8224 GCA_036260035.1 Alphaproteobacteria bacterium
TTCAAGCTTCTGCGCACCGGCTACCAGGGCGAGACGGTCGCGCATCATCTGCTGATGAGCCTGATGCGCTTCGGCGTCGCGTTCGCCTTCTGCATCGTCGTCGGCGTGCCCGTCGGCCTGCTGATGGGTATGAGCCGCAGCATCCAGGCCCTGCTCGACCCTCCGATCGAGATCACCCGGCCGATCCCGAAGCTGGCGCTGCTGCCGCTCTTCATCATCTGGTTCGGAATCGGCGAGCTGTCGAAGACGATCGTCATCATCACGGCGCTGTTCCCGATGATGTCGATCAGCGCGATGCAGGCGGTGCGCGGCGTCAGCCAGCGCAAGATCCAGGCGGCCTACTCGCTCGGCGCCTCGCGCTGGATCGTATTCCGCCGCGTGCTGCTGCCGGCGAGCCTGCCGGGCATCTTCACCGGCATCCGTGTCAGCATCGGCATCGGCGTCACCATGCTGGTCGGCGCGGAGATGATCGCCACCAGCGACGGCATCGCTTGGATGGCGCTGAGCGCCGCCGACTTCCTGCTCACCGACGTGGTGCTGGTCGCGGTGCTGATGATGGCTGCGCTCGGCTATGGGCTTGACCTGCTGGCACGCTTCGTCGAGCGCCGGCTCGTGCACTGGAGCGGAAAGGAAAACTGACGTGACCGAGCTGCCGAAGAAAGGAATTGCCTGGGACCGGCTGGAGACGATGCTCGACGAGGCGCGCACAGAGGACGTGGACTGGCGCAACGGGCGCATCGGCGTCTACATCCACTACGCCGGCGAGGACGTGCTTGAAGTCGCGAAGAAGGCATATCTCAAATACTTCTCCGAGAACGGTCTCGGCCCCAAGGCCTTCCCGAGCCTCGCCAGGTTCGAGAGCGAGGTGATCGGCATGAGCCTCGCCCTGTTCAATGCCGGCCCTGACGCCGCCGGTGCGATGACCACGGGCGGCACCGAGAGCATCTTTCTCGCGGTCAAAGCCGCGCGCGACCATGCGCGTCGGCATCGGCCCGAAATCGCGCAGCCGGAGATCGTCGCGGCCCAGACGGCGCATCCCGCCTTCAACAAGGCAGCACACTTCCTCGGCCTGCGCGTCCGCCGTGTGCCGGTCGATGCCGCGTTCCTCGCGGATCCGAAAGCCTTGGAAGCCGCGATCGGCCGGGACACCATCATGCTGGTCGGCTCCGCGCCCGCTTTTCCACATGGCGTCGTCGACCCGATCCCGGCTCTCGGCGAGATCGCGGAGCGGCGCGGCCTATGGCTTCATGTCGACGCCTGCGTCGGCGGCTATATCGCGCCGTTCGCGCGCAAGCTCGGCATTGAAATGCCGGCCTTCGATTTCACCGTGCCAGGCGTGCGCTCGATCAGCGCCGACCTGCACAAATACGGCTACACGGCGAAAGGCGCATCCGCCGTGCTCTATCGCGACCGCGAGAGCTTTTCCTACCAGGCCTACGAGTTCGACGATTGGCCGCGCGGCAAATATTTCACGCAGTCGCTGGTCGGCACGCGCGCCGGCGGCGCCATCGCCGCCGCATGGGCGGTGATGAACTATCTCGGCGAGGACGGCTATCTGCGCATCACCGAGCGCGTGCTGGCGGTCCGGCGTGCGATTGAGGACGGCGTCCGCAAGCTCGGCTTCGAAGTATGGGGCAAGCCGCAGCTCGGCATCGTCGCCTATGGCATGCGCGACGGCGACATCTTCGCCGTGGCTGACCGGCTTGCGGCGCGCGGCTGGTTCGTCGGCCGGCTCAACGAGCCGCGCGGCATCCACCTGATGCTGAACCTGACGCACGAGCCCGTCGTCGAGCGGTATCTAGCCGATCTCGCCGCTGCGCGCGACGAAGCCGCGCGGACGCCGCGCATGGCGAACGCTACTGTCACATACTGATGCGCCACGGTGCGCGACTTGCGCGCCCGCGCGGGGAGTGGCAGCGTTCGCCTCCGACCAGCGAGGGAGGCGACCATGCCAGACATCAAGATCAAGGCGAAGGACGGCGGCACCTTTTCGGCGTATCAGTCCGGCAGCGGCGGGCCCGGCATCGTCCTGATCCAGGAGTTTTTCGGCGTCAACAAGGTGATGCGCGACCTTGCCGACGGCTACGCCAAGCAGGGCCACACCGTGCTCTGCCCCGATCTGTTCTGGCGGCAGGAGCCCGGCATCCAGATCACCGATAAGACGCAGGCGGAATGGGACAAGGCTTTCTCCCTGTTCAAGGGATTCGACCAGGCGAAGGGGGTCGAGGACCTGATCGCCACGCTCGCGCATCTGCGGACTCTACCTGGCGTAAAGAAGGCCGGCAGCGTCGGTTACTGCCTCGGCGGCCAGCTCGCTTATCTCATGTCGACGCGCTCGGATGTCGATTGCTCCGTCAGCTACTACGGCGTCGGGCTCGACGGCTTGGTCGGCGAAGCCAAGAACATCAAGAAGCCGCTGCTGATGCACATCGCCGAGAAGGACAAATTCGTGCCGCCGGAGGCGCAGAAGAAAGTCAAGGACGCACTGTCCAAGATCCCGCACGTGACGATCCATACCTATGCCGGGCAGGACCACGCCTTCGCGCGCGTCGGCGGCGAGCACTACGACAAGCAGGCTGCCGATCTCGCGAACCAGCGCACGGCGGAGTTCTTCAGGAAGCACTTAGCCTAACACACCGGGAATGCGTCACACGCGGACCCGATGCGCGGATCAAGCCCGCGCATGACGCTTGTGGTGGGAGGCTCGCTTCCGGCTACGCCGTCTGCGCAACGCCGATCGGGCAGCTCACGCCGGTGCCGCCGAGGCCGCAATAGCCGCCGGGATTCTTCGCCAGATACTGCTGGTGATAATCCTCGGCGAAATAGAAGGGCGGCGCGTCGAGGATCTCGGTCGTGATCGCGCCATAGCCAGCTTCCTTGAGCTTGCGCTGAAAGGCGTCGCGCGACGCTTCGGCGCCCTTCCGCTGCTCCGGCGAATAGACATAGATGCCAGAGCGGTACTGCGTGCCCACGTCGTTGCCCTGGCGCATGCCTTGTGTCGGATCGTGGCTCTCCCAGAACAGTTTGAGCAGCGCCTCGTAGCTCGTCTTCTTGGGATCGAACACCACGAACACGACCTCGTTGTGTCCTGTCAGGCCACTGCAGACTTCCTCGTAGGTGGGGTTCGGCGTCAGGCCCCCGGCATAGCCGACTGCGGTGACATGGACGCCGGGCGCCTGCCAGAATTTGCGCTCCGCGCCCCAGAAGCAGCCGAGGCCGAACATCGCCGTCTGCATACCCGCCGGATAGGGCGGCTTCAGCGAGTTGCCATTGACGAAATGCGCCGGCGGCACCGGCATCGGCTCGTTGCGGCCGGGCAGCGCCTCGTCCGCGGCGGGCAATGTCAGCTTCTTGCGCTTCAGGAACATGGATCCCTCGTGCGTTGGTGATCCGAATATAGGCAGCCTGACGCGCAGCGTCAGCGGCCGCAACGCTCACAACTCCGTGGCTAGGCTTGGCCGCGGCAGAGCCGGTTGATAAGGTCTCCCGCTTTCGCGGCGGCGCGTCGCGCGCGTAGTTACTTGGAGGAAACAGGGACATGACCAAAGCCATTCGCATCCACCAGACCGGCGGCCCCGAAGTCCTGAAATGGGAAGACGTCGATGTCCCGGCGCCGAAGGAAGGCGAGGCCCGCATCCGCCACACCGCGGTCGGACTCAACTACATCGACACCTATCACCGCAGCGGTCTCTATCCTGTGCCGCTGCCGGCCGTGATCGGCGGTGAGGGCGCGGGTGTCGTCGAAGCTGTCGGACCCGGCGTCACCGATATCAAGGTCGGCGACCGCGTCGCCTACGGCAACGCGCCGATCGGCTCCTACGCCGAGGCGCGCATCATCCCGGCCGGTCGGCTGGTCAAGATCCCGGACGGGATCAGCGACAAGCAGGCGGCGTCGATGATGCTGAAGGGCCTCACCACGCAGTACCTGATTCGCCTGATCTACCCCGTGAAGAAGGGCGACACGATCCTGATGCATGCCGCCGCCGGCGGCGTCGGTCTGATTCTGTGCCAGTGGGCGAAGCACCTCGGCGCCACGGTGATCGGCACGGTCGGCGACAAGCAGAAGGCGGAGCTCGCCAAGAAGCACGGCTGCGACCATGTCATCCTCTATCGCGAGACGAAATTCCCGGAGGAAGTGAAGAAGCTCACTAACGGCGCGGGCGTGCCGGTCGTCTATGATGGCGTCGGCAAGGACACGTTCATGGACTCGCTCGACTGTCTGCAGCCGCGCGGCATCATGGTGAGCTTCGGCAACGCGTCCGGCGCCGTGCCGCCGGTCAACATCGGCGTACTGGCGCAGAAAGGCTCGCTCATGCTCACGCGGCCGACGCTTGCCAGCTTCGTAGCCAAGCGCGAGGACCTGGTCGCCAACGCCAACGAGCTGTTCGACGTCGTGAAGAAAGGCGCGGTCAAGATCGAGATCAACCAGACCTACCCGCTCAAAGAGGCGGCACAGGCGCACCGCGATCTCGAGAGCCGCAAGACGACCGGCTCGACGGTGCTGCTGCCGTAAACGACACGGCGGCTGGCAATGCCGGCCGCCTTTTTCTTTCATATACCAGGGCTTCGTCGCAGCACGAAAAGCTGCGTGACGAAGCTCTGCACCACCTCGCCTTTATGGTTCAGCGTCTCCACTTTGACGCGGATCATCCCGCGATCAGGTTTTGACCTGGACGGCCGTGTCTCGAGGATTTCGCTGCGCAGGCTCAGCCGATCACCGGGTCGTACCGGGCGCGGCCAGCTCAACTGCTCCAAGCCGCCGCCGATCACGCCGTTGATGATGTTCATGTCCGAGGTCGCGAACATCCGCATGGTCATAGAGGCGGTGTGCCAGCCGCTAGCGACGAGCTCGCCGAACATGCTGTCCTTTGCGGCGTGCGGATCGAGATGGAAAGGCTGCGGGTCGAATTGCCGCGCGTAGGCGATGATCGCATCCTGCGTCACGTCCACCGGTCCGCCTTTGAATATGTCGCCTGCCTTGAAGTCCTCGAAATAGCGCGCCGCCATTCGCCCGCCTCCGGTTGAGCCGGCCACCCTTAGCAGAGATCAGGCGGCCCGGCGATACGAGGGCGCTGCAGCCCCCGTCGCCATCGGGTGCAATGGTCAGCCTTCGCGTCCGTGGTAAGCTTCCTGAAACGGAGGAGGTCGACCATGGCGAACGACGCACCCGGGCCAAAAGCGGCGGCCATAGACGCCAAATCCGTGCCCTCCGTTTCCGGGACAAACTATCCGGAACAGTTTCGGAAACACGTCGCCGGCCGTTCCAAGCGCAAGCTCGGCGATGCGTTCGGCTTGAAGAATTTTGGCGTCAACCTCACCACGCTCGCGCCGGGCGCCATGTCCGCACTGCGGCACTGGCACGCCAAGCAGGACGAATTCATCTATATGATCGAAGGCGAGGCGGTCCTCGTGACTGACGCTGGTGAACAGGTACTCCGTCCGGGGATGGTCGCCGGTTTTCCGGCTGGCAAGAAGGACGGCCACCATCTAGTCAACCGCTCGGATCGCGATGTCGTCTACTTGGAGATCGGGGACCGCCTGCCCGGTGACACGGCTGATTATCCGGATCTCGACATGGTCACGCGCCAGCAGCCGGACGGGAAGTGGGTCTATTACCGCCGCAACGGCGAGCCCTACTGAGCCGGCGGCACGTCCTCCAGACGCTCGTAAACCGGCCGACCCATCCCCTTGATGACCGCCGCCTCGCGATCTGCGCCCGGTGAAGCAGCAATGCGCAGGCACGCATCGCAGCGCGCTGCCAGTGCTAGCGAGATCGTCATCATCAACGGGTCGGTGAATGGCAAGCCTGCAGCGTCGAGCACCGGCAATGCGGCATTCACGCCGATGACTGGCACGTGGCCGCGGCGCGCCAATTCGGCTGCCGCGTCATTCATCCGCCGGAGATTGGCCGCGCGGCCTTCCAATGTCGGCGCTGAATACGGGCCGGCGACCATGATGACGAGCGACATGGTCTGCTACTCTGCCAGTCTGGAATCGATCTTCACGCGCGCCTCAAGCGTCCGATGAACCGGGCATTTCTCGGCGATCTGCAGCAGCCGCGCGTGCTGCTCGTCATCGAGATCGCCTTCGATAGCGATGACGCGTTCGATGCGCTCGATATGCCCATCTTTCTCGTCGCACTCCTTGCAGTCCGCCGCGTAGTCGCGGAAATGCTTGAGCCGCACGGTAATGCGCTCGACTGGCCAGCCCTTGCGCGCCGCATAGAGGCGCAACGTCATCGACGTGCAGGCGCCAAGCGCCATAAGCAGAAGACGGTACGGCGACGGACCGCGATCGTCCCCGCCGATATCGCGCGGCTCGTCTGCGAGCAGCACGTGCTCGCCGTCCAGCATCACCTGGGTGAACTTGCCGTCGCCGCGCTCCGCGACCACGACGCTGCCCTTATCAATAGTCAGCTGCAGCGCTTCGAGCGCTCCCGGACCGATCGCCTCCATGCGCCTCTCCCCCAAAAGCAACAAGGGCGGGTCTTAGACCCGCCCTTGCACGAAGGCCAATCAATTCTTCGCGGCGTCAGGTGTTCATCGCGTCGAAGAAATCCTTGTTGGTCTTTGACGTCTTCAGCTTGTCGATGAGGAACTCCATCGCATCGACCGTGCCCATCGGCATCAGGATGCGGCGCAGGACGTACATCTTCGCCAGAACGCCCTTGTCGACCAGCAGCTCTTCCTTGCGGGTACCCGACTTCGTTATGTCGATCGACGGGAAGGTGCGCTTGTCCGAGAGCTTGCGGTCCAGGATGATTTCCGAGTTACCCGTGCCCTTGAACTCTTCGAAGATCACCTCGTCCATGCGGCTGCCGGTATCGATCAGGCCGGTGGCGATGATCGTCAGGCTGCCGCCTTCCTCGATGTTGCGCGCAGCGCCGAAGAACCGCTTCGGCCGCTGTAGGGCGTTCGCGTCGACGCCGCCGGTCAGCACCTTGCCCGAGGAAGGAACCACGGTGTTGTAGGCGCGCGCGAGGCGCGTGATCGAGTCGAGCAGGATCACGACGTCGCGCTTGTGCTCGACCAGGCGCTTGGCCTTCTCGATCACCATCTCGGCGACCTGCACATGCCGGCTTGCCGGCTCGTCGAAGGTCGAAGAGATGACCTCGCCCTTCACCGAGCGGATCATGTCCGTCACTTCCTCCGGCCGTTCGTCGATCAGCAGGACGATGAGATAGACCTCGGGATGGTTGTGCGCGATCGAATGCGCGACGTTCTGCAGCATCACCGTCTTGCCGGTGCGCGGCGGCGCGATGATCAGCGCGCGCTGGCCTTTGCCGAGCGGCGAGATGAGATCGATGATGCGGCAGGTGATGTCGCGCTTGACCGTCGGGTGGTTCGACTTGTCGCTGGTCTTGACCGACAGGCGCGTACGCAGTGCCACGTCGCCCTCGTCGCCCTGCGGGCGGCGCGAGGCCTTCGGCGGCGGTGGCGGCGGCGCCTGCGCGTCGTCGGTGATTTCGAGCTTGAGCCGCTCTTCCGGATAGAGCGGCGTCAGGTTGTCGAAATTGATGCGGTGCCGCGCAACTTCGGGCTGATCGAAATTGATCGTCTTGACGTTCATCAGCGCGAAATAGCGCTCGCCGTCCTTGGGTGCGCGGATCTGGCCCTCGACCGTGTCGCCGGTGCGCAGGCCATGCCGGCGTACATGGCTCGGCGACACGTAGATGTCGTCCGGACCGGGGAGATAGTTGGCTTCGGGGCTTCGAAGGAAGCCGAAGCCGTCGGAGAGGATTTCAAGGACGCCGTCGCCATAAATCGCGACGTCCTTTTCGGCGAGTTGCTTGAGGATCGCGAACAGCATGTCCTGCTTGCGCAGCGCGGAGGCGTTCTCGATCTGCAGTTCCTCGGCATAGGCGAGGAGTTCCGCGGGGGGTTTACGCTTAAGTTCCTGAAGATTCATTGGGTGGGTTTCGTTGGGGGCCCGGTGCGGCGGGCCGGAACGTCACTGGCCGGAATCGCGGCTCTACGCCATGACCGCGGCCTTAAGAGGTTTTCCGATGACCAACCCGATTTCGGGCCGAGACGCTTTGAATTTCGGGGGTTGGCTGGCCGCCAGCTACGCCCTGCGGCGTTCCCGGCGGTCCATGTCTTTCGCCTCGAAAGAGGCGATGTACAAAGGATTTAGTCTATGGGCGGCGCCAAGTCAACCCGCTCCGACGGCACTAATCCGATCAGCCGGCGGGCCCCTTTCAGGTTTCGCTTAGCAGTTGCAGCCA
>DATAAP010000612.1:0-7573 GCA_036260035.1 Alphaproteobacteria bacterium
GACTAGCGCCGGATGACGAACTCTGCGCAAAGACGGTCGATAAGTAGAAGTATTTGGAAGCGGCCTCCAAGCGCCGCTAATCACCTAGTCCGGGGTTCGGCAGTCCCGCTCCTGATGGGTACAGTGATGGGCTAGCGCACCCAATTCAAGAAACTTTGCCGCCTTATCAGTTTCTTGGAGGAGGTAGTTGGCGGAGGGGATGGGATTCGAACCCACGGTACGGGCTTTAGTCCCGTACAACGGTTTAGCAAACCGCCGCCTTCAGCCACTCGGCCACCCCTCCGCCGGGAGTGGTGGAAATCACACGGCGTATGCAGGAACGGGTTCTATAGGTGTGGCTGTCGCCATGTCAATCAAAGCCGCCGCGAACGCGCCGATTTGGCCGCCCGCCGTGTGACAACGGCGCCGCTGGTCCAGTTACTCACGGGATTCTTTGCGTATTTTACGTGAAGTTAACAATTCGCCCGCAAAGCTTGGCCTATCACCGAGAGCCACAGGGAGGAGGAGCCCGATGTCACTCTCACGCCGTTCGATCCACACACTGCTCGACTTGATCGAGAACAAGATGTCCTGCATGCAGGTCTTCGACCGCGAGGATGCGCGCGAGCTGGCCATTCTCGAGCACGCCCGCCGCGAGCTGGCCGCCTTGGCCGGCGGCGAGCGCCAGACGAAGACCGCCAGCGTCGTGCCGTTCGCGCAGACCCTGCGCCGCGTCGGAACGCCTGCTGCCGGCTGAGGCTCGCGATGGCTGGTCGCAGGACCGGTCGTCAGCTCGGGACCGCCATGCCGCGTACGACCGCCGGCCGTTTGCCGATCACGTCGTACCAGCGCTTGACGTTGGGGAAATCCTCAAGCGCAACGCGGTGCCATTCGTGGCGCGCCACCCACGGATACGTGGCGATGTCGGCGATCGAGTAGTCGTCGCCGGCGAGGAATTTCGCCTCGCCCAGCCGCTTGTCCATGACGCCGTAGAGGCGCTTGGCCTCGTTGCCGTAGCGCTCGATGCCGTAGGGAATCTGCTCCTTCGCCGCGCGCATGAAGTGATGCGCCTGGCCGAACATCGGCCCCACCCCGCCCATCTGGAACATCAACCACTGCACGACGATGTAGCGGTCGTACGCGTCCTTGGTCAGGAACTTGCCGGTCTTCTCGGCGAGGTAGATCAGGATGGCGCCGGATTCAAACAGCGTCAGCTTCCGCCCCTTCGGGCCTTCGGGATCGACGATTGCCGGGATCTTGCTATTAGGGTTGATCGCGATGAACGCAGGCGTGAACTGGTCGTTCTTGGTGATGTCGATCTTGTGCACGCTATAGGGCAGACCGCACTCCTCCAGCATGACGGATACCTTGCGGCCATTCGGCGTGCCCCAGGTGTAGAGATCGATCGTCATCGGGACTCCTCGCTTGCGTTGAGATCGCGAAAGGGCCGGTCTTGGACCGGCCCCTGCATAGAGATTTCTTCGTGTCGTGGCGGGTCTATGACCCGCCCTTCTAAGCGGCCGCTCGGTTCTCCTTCGGCATCACCGCGTAGGGGTGCGCGGCACCAGGCAGCGCCAGCATGCGCTCGGCCCAGGCCTGCACGTTGGGCCAGCGCGACATGTCCCAGCCGCCCTCGTCCGCCGTCGCCACCCAGGTGAAGACGGCGATGTCGGCGATGGTCGGCTGGCTCCCGACCAGGAACTTGCTGGTGCCGAGATGGCGGTCGAGCATGCCGAGCGCGCGTTCGCCGCGCGCGCGGGCGAACTTCACGACCTCTTCATGCGTGTTCGTGAAGAAGCGGGCGAAGCCACGAAGCCAGCCGACGCCGGAATGCATGAAATCCTGGTCCCACATCAGCCATTCCGCGACCCGGATGCGCTCCTGCGGCGTGCGGCCGGCGAACTTGCCGAACGTGTCGGCGAGATACTGAAGGATGACGTTTGACTGCGCGATCGTCAGGCCGCGATGCTCGAGCACCGGCACCTGCCCGAAACGGTTCTTGGCGAGGAACTCCGGCGCCTTGCCGGCGCCGCCAGGGAGATCGATGTGCCGGTACTCGAACGGAATGCCCATCATGCTCAGCGCCAGTCCGACTTTGCAGGACGGCGCTGACAGGTGCAGGCCGTTCAGCACGACCTTGTCCGAGACTTTTCTCACCGTCGCTGTGGGCGCGCGGCCTGACGTTCTCCTGCGGATCGGCGCACCGCGGGCCGCGCGCGCCGCTGCTTTCTTCGCGGCGGCCTGCAGCTTCGGTGACGCGGTTAGTTTTTTCCGCGCCGGCTTGCGCGTTGCCTTCTTCTTCGCCTTTCTGGCCGCCATTTCCTTCCTCCCCCGAATTGCGTAGGGGCAGGTCCAAACCCGCCCCTAGGAGTTCCACCGTTACGAATGCGAGACGAAGACTATCATCACCCGGCGAGCTTCTTCTTCAACAGCTCGTTGACGAGGGCAGGATTGGCCTTGCCTTGCGTCGCCTTCATCACCTGGCCGACGAACCAGCCGAAGATCGCCTGCTTGCCCGAGCGATAGTCGCTCACTTTCGCCGCGTTCTCGGCGATCACTTTGTCGACGGCGGCCTCGATGGCACCAGTGTCGGTGACTTGCTTGAGGCCCTTCTCCTCGACGATGGTGGCCGCGTCCTTGCCCGTTTCGACCATCAACGCGAACACGTCCTTGGCGATGCGGCCGGAGATCGTGTTGTTCTCGATCAGATCGAGCAGGCCAGCGAGGCTCTTCGCCGAGACCGGCGACTGCTGGATGTCCTTGCCTTCACGGTTCAGCATCCCGAATAGCTCGCCGACCACCCAGTTGGCGGCGAGCTTGGGATCTTTGCGCCCCTTCGCGACTTCCTCGAAGAACGCGGCGTTCTCCTTCTCGGCGACGAGGATGCCGGCATCCTTCGCCGACAGTTTGAAGTCTCGCATGAAGCGCGTCTTCTTGGCGTCCGGCAGCTCCGGCATGCTGACGCGGATCTCGGAGACCCAGTTCGGATCTAGCACCAGCGGCAGCAGATCGGGATCAGGGAAGTAGCGGTAGTCGTGCGCGTGCTCCTTAGAGCGCATTGAGCGCGTGACGCCGCGCCCCGAATCGAACAGGCGCGTCTCCTGCACGACCGTGCCGCCGTCCTCGATCAGCTCGACCTGGCGGCGCGCCTCGTATTCGATCGCCTGCATGACGAAGCGGACGGAGTTGACGTTCTTGATCTCGCAGCGCGTGCCGAACTCTCGGCTGCCCTGTTTGCGCACGGAGACATTGGCATCGCAGCGCATTGAGCCTTCCTCCATGTTGCCGTCGCAGGTGCCGAGATAGCGCAGGATTGAGCGCAGCTTGCGCAGGTACGCACCTGCCTCCTCCGGCGAGCGGATGTCCGGCTCCGACACGATTTCCATCAGCGCCACGCCGGCGCGGTTGAGATCGACATACGTTTTGGTCGCGTGCTGGTCATGCAGCGACTTGCCGGCATCCTGCTCCATGTGGAGGCGTGTGATGCCGATGTCCTTGGTCGAGCCGTCTTCAAGCTCGATCGTCAGCTTGCCGTTGGAAACGATCGGCCGCGTGTATTGCGAAATCTGATAACCGGCCGGCAGGTCGGCGTAGAAATAGTTCTTGCGGTCGAAGACCGATACTTCGTTGATGCGGCCGTTGATGCCGAGCCCGGTGCGCACCGCCTGCTCGACGCATTTACGGTTGATCACCGGCAGCATGCCTGGGAATGCCGCGTCGACGTAGCTCACTTGTGTGTTCGGCTCGGCGCCGAAGGCGGTCGGAGCGCCTGAGAACAGCTTCGCCTCCGAGATGACCTGGGCGTGGACCTCCAGCCCGATCACCATCTCCCACGTCCCGGTCTTGCCTTCAATCAACATGTCAGACTCCAGGCGGCTTCGCGGTGAACTTCGCCGCGCTTTCGAGCACGCCGGCGGCGCGGAACAGGGTCTCCTCGTCGAAGGCGCGGCCGATCAGCTGCAGCCCGAGCGGCAAGCCATCGTCGGTCAGGCCCGCCGGCACCGAGATTCCCGGCAGGCCTGAGAGATTGACCGTCACGGTGAACACGTCATTGAGGTACATCGCGATCGGATCGTCCGCCTTCTCGCCAATTGCGAACGCGCCCGAGGGCGCCGTCGGCGTGAGGATGACGTCGCACTTCTTGTACGCTTCGGTGAAGTCGCGCGCGATCAAGGCGCGCACGCGCTGCGCCTTCAAGTAATAGGCGTCGTAATAGCCGGCCGAGAGCACATAGGTGCCGATCAGCACGCGACGGCGCACCTCGGCCCCGAACCCCTCGGCGCGGGTGTTCTCGTACATTTCGTCGAGGCTGTTGCCCGGTACACGCAGCCCGAAGCGCACGCCGTCGTAGCGCGCGAGGTTCGAGGACGCCTCGGCCGGCGCGATGATGTAATAGGCCGGCAGCGCGTACTTGGTGTGCGGCAGGCTGATCTCCACCGGCTCGGCGCCGGCCGTCTTCATCCAGGCGATGCCTTGCTGCCACAGCTTCTCGATTTCCGGCGCCATGCCGTCGATGCGGTATTCCTTGGGAATACCGAACTTCAGGCCGCGCACCTCGCCGGTCAGCGCCTTCTCATAATCGGGCACCGGCCGCGGCACTGACGTCGAATCCTTCGGATCGTGCCCGGCCATCGCGCGCAGCATGATCGCTGCGTCGCGCACACTGCGCGTCATCGGCCCAGCCTGGTCGAGCGACGACGCGAAGGCGACGATGCCCCAGCGCGAGCAGCGGCCATAGGTCGGCTTGAGCCCGACGATGCCGCAGAAGCCGGCCGGCTGCCTGATCGAACCACCGGTGTCGGTGCCCGTAGCGCCCATGGCCACGCGGGCAGCGACCGCGGCGGCCGAGCCGCCTGACGAGCCGCCCGGCACCAGCGGCCGGTTGTCGCCGGGCCGCCGCCACGGGTTCTTCACCGGGCCGTAATAGCTGGTCATGTTCGACGAGCCCATCGCGAACTCGTCGAGATTGGTCTTGCCCAGCAGCACCGCGCCGGCGTTCCACAGGTTTGCTGTGACAGTCGACTCATACGGCGGCTTGAACCCGTCGAGGATGTGGCTCGCCGCCGTGGTCAGGATTCCGTTCGTGCAGAACAGGTCCTTGATCGCGAGCGGAATACCCTCGAGCGGCCGCGCCTCGCCCTTCGCGAGCCGCGCATCGGATGCTTCCGCGTCGGCAAGGGCGCGCTCCGGCGTCTCGGTGATGAAGGCGTTGAGACTGCGGGCCTTCTCTATCGCCGCCACATGCGCGCGCGCCAGCTCCTTCGCGGAGAAGCTCTTCTTGCGCAGCCCCTCGCGCGCCTCGGCGATCGTGAGATCGGTAAGAGCGGCCATCACTCCACCACTTTCGGCACAGTGAAGAAGCCGCCCTCGCCCTGCATCACCGGCTCGCGCGCATTGGCAAGAATACGGTCGGCGTAGCCGCCGTCGTTCACCACGTCTTCTCGCTGCGGCAGCGTGACCTCCACGGCCGAGGTCATCGGCTCGACTCCCTTGGTGTCCACCTCATTGAGCTGCTCGATCCAGCTCATGATGGTCTGCAGCTCGCCCGCCATGCGGTCGAGGTCCGCATCGGCGACCTTAATTCGGGCAAGCGTCGCGATGCGCGCTACGGTGGCTTTGTCGAGCGACATTCAGTATCTCTTCGGGAAATCTGCGAAAAAACGGGCCGGACCCTAACACCCCAAAATGCCGATCTGCAACCCCACGGACCTCGCGGCCGGGCTCGCCAAGGGCGCGCGCCTGATGGGGCTCGACGTCGGCGAGAAGACGATCGGGCTTGCCCTTTCGGACGCGACCTTGGCGATCGCAACGCCGCTCGAAACGCTCCGACGCGGCAAGTTCGCTGCCGATGCCGAAAAGCTGGGCACCATTGTCACCCGCCAAGGCGTGGGTGGTCTCGTCCTGGGCCTGCCGGTCAACATGGATGGCAGCGAGGGGCCGCGTGCGCAGTCGGTCCGCGCCTTCGCCCACAACCTGCTCAAGAGATTCGACCTGCCGCTCGCCTTCTGGGACGAGCGGCTGTCCACCGCGGCGGTGACCCGCGGCATGATCGAGGCGGACCTTTCCCGCGCGCGCCGGGCCGAGCTGGTCGACAAGGCGGCCGCCGCGTACATTCTACAGGGGCTGCTCGACCATCTGCGGCACCGCCGCACATGAACCCGACGATCGCCGCCCTCCTTCCAGTCTTCGCGCTGATCGCGCTAGGCTTCGCGCTCAGGGCTGCGGTGTTCCGCGGCGACGGCTTCTGGGAGCCGGTCGAGAAGCTCACCTATTATGTGCTGTTCCCCGCCCTGCTGATCGTCAGCATGGCGCAGGCGCGCGTGTCCGGGCCCATGATCCTGCCGCTAGCCGCGGTGCTCGCTGCCGTCATGGTCGCTATCTTCGCTCTGCTCGCGATCGTGCTGCGACCGCTGCTCCGCCTGCCGGGGCCGGCGTTCAGCTCGGTCGTGCAGGGCTCTGTGCGCTTCAATACTTATGTCGGTCTCGCGGCCGCTGCCTCGCTGCACGGCCGCGCGGGCACCGCCCTGCTGGCGATCGTGCTCGCCCTGCTCATCCCGCTGTCGAACGTCCTCTCCGTGATCGCCCTGACGCGCCATGCCGCCGAGGGCGCGCCGTCATGGCGCGGGACGCTGGTCGAGCTTGCCACCAATCCGCTGATCATCGCCTCAGCGATTGGGCTCGCGCTCAGCCTGACCGAGGCGCCGCTGCCACTATTCATCGCCCCGGTGCTCGATTCGCTTGGCCGCGCGTCGCTGGCTCTGGGCCTACTCGCGGTCGGCGCGGGGTTGCGGTTCGGCAGCCTAGCCGCAGGCGGCAGCGCCCTCGCGGCATCTACGCTCCTGAAGCTGATCGTATCGCCCCTGCTCGCCTGGTTCGGCTGCCGGGCGCTGCAGCTCGATCCGCTGGCCACCGCGATTGCCGTGCTGTTCGCGGCATTGCCGCCGGCTCCCTCCGCCTTCATCCTGGCGCGACGGCTCGGCGGCGATCACGGGCTGATGGCCAACATCATCACCGTGCACACGATTACCGCGGCCGTGACCCTGCCGATCGTTCTGTCGCTGCTCGACTGAGTCAGCCGCGCGTCACGTGCGCGGCGACGCAGAGCCACCGCCCCTCGCGGCGCGCCCAGATGTCCGTGTAGCGCCCAGCCGCTGGCACGCCATCCGGCCTTGTATAAGTCGTCCGGGCGTGAATGATCGCGCAGTCGCCCATGACCCGGATGCGAACATCCTCTGCGCGCAGGTTCAAGATCGTCGCAGGCCGTGCGGTCTGGGCCAGGAAAGCGGCGCGGTCGACGAGCGAGCCGTCCGGATTGCTATTGAGGAAATCGTCGGCGAGGATTTCATCGAAGCGGCGCACGTCCGACATCTGGACGGATCGGATGTAGTCGTCGTTGAGCCGTCGAAGGACCTCGATGTCCGTCGCAGCCTGCTCCGACCGCATTGTGTTTTCGAGCATCGCTGACTCCACCACGGCGCGCCTCCCTGTCATTGTTGCGGTCCTAGCGTAATCCGAACGGCCGCGCCGACCAATGCCTACTCGCCGTGGCCCGACTTGACCGCGGCGCCAGGGCACCGAAAGATGGGATCAACAT
>DATAAP010000613.1:0-6489 GCA_036260035.1 Alphaproteobacteria bacterium
ATCAGCACCAGCGGCAGAAGCTGGATCAGCATCCCCGAGCCGCCATCCGCCCCGCCCGTCTGGGCATACGCCGTCGAAATCAGCATCACTGTCTCCTAAAACGCGCCGCTCCGCCCCGCGGGCGTCCGGCGCCCGAAAGTCGCGCGGGACTATACCCGCCGGGCCGGGAAAAGCAATGTTGACCGGGGGTTACCGGCCGGAGCTTGTCGGCTGCGCTCGTTGACCCCTGGGCCATGGTGCTCTAGGAGTGTGGCGCCATTTTGAAGGTAAGCGTGGTGCTATGACGACCGACCCGGGCCTCGAACCGCTCCTCCGCCGCATCGCCGACGCGCTGGAGCGCTTGGCGCCGAAGCCGCCGGGGGCCAACGATGTCAATGCCGCCGACGCCTTCGTCTGGCATGCCGAGGGCGACCGGCTGGTGCCGGTGCCCGCCGTCAATCGCGTCGAGCTCGAGCTGCTGCAGGGAGTCGAGCGCCAGCGCGACATCCTGCTCGCCAACACGCAACGCTTTGCCGACGGCCTACCCTCGAACAACGCGCTGCTGTGGGGCGCGCGCGGCATGGGCAAGAGTTCGCTGGCCAAGGCGATCCATGCCGCGATTAACGCCAAGCAGCCGCGCGCGCTGGCGCTGGTGGAGATCCACCGCGAGGATATTCCGAGCCTGCCGCGCCTGCTCGCCATTCTGCGCAACAGCAAGCGGCGCTTTGTCCTGTTCTGCGACGATCTGTCCTTCGACGGCGGCGATGCCTCGTACAAGTCGCTCAAGGCGGTGCTGGAGGGCGGCATCGAGGGCCGCCCGGAGAACGTGGTGTTCTATGCCACCTCCAACCGCCGCCATCTGATGCCGCGCGACATGATCGAGAACGAGCGCTCGACCGCGATCAACCCCGGCGAGGCGGTCGAAGAGAAGGTCTCGCTATCCGACCGCTTCGGCCTGTGGCTCGGCTTCCATGCCTGCGACCAGGACACGTATTTCGCGATGATTGAGGGCTATGCCCGCTTCTACAAGCTTGACATCGATCGCGAGACGCTGCAGCACGAGGCCAATGAGTGGTCGATCACGCGCGGTTCGCGCTCCGGCCGCGTCGCCTGGCAATTCGTGCAGGATCTCGCCGGGCGCCTCGGCAAATCACTCACGGCCGAGCCTCCGGTCATTGCCGACGCCGCCCCGCGGCGGCAGCGGCGGTAACTCGCCGCTCTAGCAGCAGGTGACCCCGCTCGACGGGATTACGACCTCAGAGGAATTGCCGGATTGCCCCGACTGAGCCCAGCGTTGCAGGAAACAACGCCAGCCGCATGGGTGAGCGGTGATCATGCCGGGGCTTCCACGCCACGCTGCCTTCACGAGCGCATACCCCATCGCCGCAGCGATTGCGGCGGCGGCCCTGCTGTTCTGCTGGCCGGCCATCTATAACGGCTTTCCGCTCGTCTACGGCGACACGGCCTCGTATCTAGACACGGTCGACCCACGCAAGACGTTGTGGGCGCGGCAGATCTTCTACACCGCCCTGCTGCGGCTGATGCATTGGCACATCTCGCTCTGGCCCGCGATCTTCATCCAAGCTCTGCTGACGGCGCACATCCTCTATCTCGTGGTGCGCGCGATGCTGCCAAGGCTCCAGCTCGAGCTCTACGTCTTCATCGCCGCGATCCTAGCGCTCACCACCAGCCTTCCCTGGCACACGAGCGCGCTGCTGCCGGATTGCTTCACGCCGATCCTGGTCCTCGGCGTCTTCCTCCTCGCATTTTGCCGCGGCAGCCTGCATCGTTTCGAGATTGCGTATTTGGTGGCGCTGGTCGCGCTGGCCGCCGTCATTCACCTCTCCCACATCCCGCTGGCGATCGGGCTGATCGTCGTCGTCTTCGCCCTGCGCCTGGCGTTCCGGATGCGCGACGGCAAAGGCGCCAGGACGTCGCTGCTGCTCGTCGCGCCGGTGCTCGCGGCCGCGTCGGCGCATCTGGGCATCAATACCGCCGTCCATTCGTCGTTCTCGCTGTCACCGGCATCCTCGATCTGGCTGCTCGCGCGTTTCATTGCCGACGGACCTGCGCAAGCCTATCTGCGGGACGAATGTCCGACGCGCCCGTTCGTTCTGTGCGCCTATCTCGCCGAACTGCCGAACGACTCAGACGAGTTCCTGTGGGGCCAGCGCACATCGGATTCGGTCTTCAATCGCGCCGGCGGCTATCCGGTTTTGCGCGACGAGGCGCGCGCGATTGTCAAGGGCACCCTCGCCCGCTATCCAGGATGGGTTCTCGGCGCTTTCGTCAAGAACGCGGCTCGCCAGTTCGTCGATGTCGGCACCGGCCATTGGCTGCATTTCGGAGCTAACATGCTAGAGCAGCCGATCTCCGAGTACATCCGGGTGCAGTTCCCGAGGGCATATGCGCAGTATGAGAATTCAGCGCAGCTAAAAGAAGCGATTCCGATCGCAGCCCTGGCCGCATGGCACGTAGGCTTCGTCGTGATCGGCGCACTGACTTGCGCCTTGCTGCTGGTCCGCGCGCGTAGCCAACCCCGCCCATTCATCCTGCTTCTCTTCATGGTGCTCGCCGCCCTCATCGGCAACGCGATGGTGACGGGCGGCATTTCCGCGGTGCACGATCGCTATCAGACGCGTGTGGTCTGGCTGATCGTCTTTGTCGCCTGCGTCGGCACGCTGGCTTACATCCGCAATCCCGTCCCGGCAGGCCATCACGCGGACTCCCGATCGTCACAGCCGACATAAGCGACAGGCAAGCACAGGCTGATCCCCTGCACTGCCCGGAAGCGCGGGCCAAGCTCTGAAAAAAGCAATCGTTGCGGCTGAACGTCCGGGCGGCGAGGCGCTCTGTTCTTCTTAAGGTTTAGCTCTTTTCCCGTGTTGCTCGTTGCCGCGCAGGGCCGGAGACTTTGCCGCAATAGATCCAAGGGAGCTCCCGTGATCTTGTCTCGACGCAAAGTGCTTGCGGCGAGCGCTGCCGCCTTGTTCCTCACTCGCCCGAGCAAGGCCTCCACCGAAGACACACTCGTCGCCTGCCGTGCCAGCCTCGCGCGGCTATTCCCCAACTCGCTCGGCCAAGCGCGTGCCCTGGGACGGATTTGCGGTGCTGACACACAGGGTGCTGAGGCGCTGCTCGACCAGATCTGCCAGGAGACGCTCGATCGCCGCCGCCTTGTCGGCGCGCCGCTCGAAGCACTTCGCGCGGCGATCGGCGAAAGGATCCGCGTCGATTACGCGCACGGCCGCACGCGCCGCATCGACGGCTGGGTGCTGTCGCAGACGGAGATCAGGATTTTCGCGATCCTCGCCGGCTGACCCATGCTGATCGATGCGAGGCAGATAAGCTCAGGTAGCACGTTGGACGCCGCCATCTGTATCATCGGCGGCGGCGCTGCAGGAATCACGCTCGCGCTCGAGTTCGCCGGCACGCCGCTCGACGCCGTTGTGGTTGAGAGCGGTGGGCTTACTTACAACAGCGCCACGCAGGCGCTCGCGCGCGGCGCCGTCGTCGGACTCGACTACAGCGATCTTGAAGGCGAGCGCGTGCGCCAGCTCGGCGGCAGCACGGAACATTGGGGCGGCGAGTGCCGCCCGTTGGCCCCCGAGGATCTTCTTCCGCGTCCGTGGATCCCACATAGCGGCTGGCCGATCCAGGCCGACGATCTCGTGCCCTATTTCAAGCGCGCGGACCGCACAGTCGAGATCGCAGGTTACGAGCAGTTCGCCACGCCCGATTGGGATTCGGTCATCCGCCGCCTGCCGCCGCTCGAAGCGCTCCGCTTCGAGGGCGGCAACGTCGTTCCGCGCGCCTTCCAGAACAGTCCCCCGACGCGCTTCGGCCAGCGCTATCGCGGCGATCTCGAACGCGCGGCGAACGTGCGCGTCCTGCTCAACGCCAACCTGGTCGGATTCGAGACAAACGAAACGCGCCGGCAGGTGCGCAGCGCGCAGGTCGCGTGCCTCGGCGGACCTCGCTTCGCCATTCAGGCAAGGACCTACGTCCTCAGCACGGGTACGATCGAGAACGCGCGCATCCTCCTCGCGGCCGGCGAGCCGGATCGCCAGGGCCTCGGAAATGCGCACGACGTCGTCGGACGGTATTTTCATGAGCACGTCGCCTTTCAGAGTGTGGCGGCGTTGCTCCCGGCGCGGCGCGCCGCGCTCGAGCCATACAAGGCGCTGCGCAGTCAGGCGACCGTTGCCGCAGCCTTCACTGAGGCGGCGCAACGGGATCGGCAGCTCTCGAATTTCACGATCTTCTTCGATCCGCGGGCCGCGGGCAGTGAGGAGCCGTCCGTGCGGAGCTTCCAAGCCCTCGTCGGCGGGGCGCGGGCAGGCAGAGTTCCGAACGAGGTGCTCTCGCATCTGGGCGAGGTGTTGTCCGATCTGCCGGCCGTTGCGCGCTACGCCTGGAACCGGCTGTCGAGCCGCGACGAGGCGGTCGGCTTCTTCGATTTGACGCTGCTGATGGAGCAGATTCCCAACCCCGACAGCCGCGTGTGGCTGGGCCGCGAACGCGACGCGCTGGGCATCCCCATCGCCGAGCTTGAGTGGCGGCTGACCGATCTCGACCGCGTGATGCTGCTGCGCGCGCTGGAGCACACCGCGCGGGAAGTCGGCGCCGGCGGCGTCGGCCGCATTCAGATCCGCATCGCCGAGGACGGCCACGATGCAATGGGGCGGCTGACGCACTCTAGTCACCCGATGGGCACGACACGCATGCATGACGACCCGCGCCAGGGCGTCGTCGACCGCAATTGCCGCGTGCATGGGATGGCGAACCTGTATGTCGCCGGCGCCTCGGTATTCACGACGGGCGGCGCCGCCTCGCCGACCTACAACCTGGTGGCGCTGGCGATCCGGCTCGCCGATCACATCAAGACGCTGCCGGCCTGACTATTCGGCGCTGGCGGATTCCGAAACGAGATGGTCGCGCGGATTGACCGGCCGCGAGCCGCGGCGGATCTCGAAATGGATCTGCGGGCTGGTGACGTTGCCCGTGGCACCGACGCGGCCGATCACCTGCCCGCGCCGCACCTGGTCGCCGCGCTGCACGGTCAGCTCGTCGGCATGCCCATACGCCGTCATCCAGCCGTCGGCATGCCGCAGCAGCACGAGATTGCCGAACCCGCGCAGCTCGTTGCCGGCATAGACCACCACCCCGCTCTCGGCGGCGCGGATCGGCGTGCCGCGGCTCGCCGCGATGTTGATGCCGTCATTGTGCAGTCCGCCGCCCTTGGGGCCGAAATCGGATACGACCCGCCCGCGCACCGGCCACTGAAAGCCGCGCCCGGCGCGTGCCGGCAGCGTGACGGAAGCGGGCTCGACGGCGGCAACGTGCTCCGACAAAGAACCGGTCGGCGCTATCTGCGTTGGGGCCTGCGGCTCGGCAGCGTGCGCTGCGACATTCGCTCTGGCCGGCTCTGACGTCTGCATCGCGACGGGCGCCGGACGCGCCGGCTCTGCCACAGTGGAAGTAGCGGGCGCGCTCGACACCGGCGTGCTGGAGATCGGCGCGAGCGGCGTTGACTCGACACGGCCCGCCGGCACTGCCGGCGGGATTGAGCCCGCCGGCAACGGCTCGCTGGCGGCCGGCCGCGTCTCGACGACGCGGGTCGCGGGCACCGGCGCGCCGGGCAGGCTCAACCGCTGGCCGACGTGCAACGTGTAAGGAGCCCGCAGATCATTCGCGGCGATCAGCGTCTGCGGCGGAACATTGTGCTTGCGCGCGAGCGCGTAGAGCGTGTCGCCGCGCTGTACGACGATCGCGCCGCCGGTGGCCGTAGCCGCCATTGAGGTGGCGCGGCCGTAATGCTGCGAGCCCTTCACCTCGACCGGCGCCGGCGGCCCGTTGCGTGTGCATGCGGCGACGCTGCCGGCGGCGAGTGCGGCAAGGACAACGACCTTGACGATGCGGATGATATCCCCCATGGGCTCCAAGCATTACCCGAACAAACGTTGCGATTCTACTAGGACCGATTCGTTTCGCCTAGCTGAATACTCAAGCTTCGTCCGGAAGTCCTTTGACCATTGGGACGAAGCGCACTGCGGCGATGTCTTCCTGGGCTTGGCCGGATTCGGATTTGCGAATCCGAACAAGCCTTTGCGAGCGTTTCTCGCTACCGAGCGGCAACACGATGAGGCCGTCCGGAGCAAGCTGGTCCATAAGCGTCTGCGGCACGGTAGGCGGTGCCGCGGTGACGATGATGCGGTCGAACGGAGCCTGTTCGGGCCAGCCGAGCCAGCCATCGCCCAGCCGCGTCGTGATGTTGTGCAGGCGCAGTTTTTTGAACCGCGCCTCGGCCTCGTCGAGCAGCGGCTTGTGCCGCTCGATCGTGTAGACGCGGCGGCAGAGCTGGGCCAGAATCGCCGCCTGGTAGCCCGAGCCGGTGCCGACCTCCAGCACCTTCATGCGCGGGCCGAGCTCGAGAGCCTGCGACATCAGCCCCACCACTGTCGGCTGGCTCAAGGTCTGCCCGCGGCCGATCGGCAGCGCCGTGTCCTC
>DATAAP010000614.1:0-11819 GCA_036260035.1 Alphaproteobacteria bacterium
GTAGACGCTTTCGTCCCGTGGTCAGAGCACGTTGAACAAGTACAGCAGGATGATCACAGGGATCGGGATACCGATCATCCATAGCAAGAGCGGTCGCATCACTCACCTCTGGACTGTTGCGCGCTGGGAACGCCCAGCGGATGGGCTAGTTCCGGTTCCGGAGCGGCAATGTCTCTCCCAGGGAGGAGGGTGAAGAAGGCGAAGAGGATCACCCACGAAAGGATCAGTGCACTCGTTAGAATCGCTGTACGGCGACGATCCTGCCGCTCGCTGGCTAGCTCTTGGTTATGGCGCACCAACCGGCGCGCGGCCTCTCGCTCGGCCAGCCACTCGCGGGCGGCCCGGCAGAAGGTCGGATCGTCGAACCGGGTGAGACGATGAATGACGACGGGTTCACCGAGCCTCTCGAACTGCTCGGCGAGTTCCGGCGGTATGCGTGCGCGTGCTGCCCCCATGATGACGCTACAACGCGGGCGCGAAGATCAGGTTCCCTTTCTCGCGCCGCAGCCAAATCTTGTCACCGACGAGGACCTGATCGGCCGTGTCAGCCGAAGTGGCAGCGTACCCCCGGACGGCCGACGGGTCCGCGTTCGTGCCGTCGGCCAATGGCTCTTGAGCGCTCCGTGTCTCGGCACGCTGGCAGCCCTGCGACAGACGCGTCGCTAGCCGCACGCTGCACAGGCCGGGCGTAGGGAACCGCCGATTGCTGGGATCGTTCCCGCGGAGCATGCTCGACCCAGGCGACTTTCCCGTCGGCTTTCGTGCGGACCTGATCGCTTGCCTGCCGCGGCTGCGCGCATTCGCGCGTTCGTTGGCGCGGAGCAGCACGGAAGCCGATGACCTGCTGCAGGCGACGGTCGTGCGCGCCCTCGCCTCGCAGAATCGCTTTGAGCCCGGCACGAACCTGGCCGGCTGGCTGTACACAATCATGCGCAACGTCCATACCTCGGAGCTCCGCGCGCGCAGCGTCCGCCGGCATCAGGACCTGGAGGCGACGCCAGACCACGAACTCCAGCGCGCGCCGACCCAGCTCGAAGCGATCGAGCACCGCGAACTGCGGAATGCGCTGCGATCCGTGCCGTTGAAGCAACGCGAGGCGCTCATCCTCGTCGTCATGGTCGGCTGCACGTATGAGGAAGCGGCAGCAATCTGCGGCTGCGAGGTCGGCACGATCAAATCGCGCGTCAACCGCGCCAAGGGCCATATCGTCCGAATGCTCAACCGCGGAGAGCCTGCCGGGACGACCAGGCTTGTGACGGCCCGAGAGACCGCCGGCCGCGGGCCGCGGCCGCTGCGCGTCCTCATCGTCGAGGACGAGCTGATCGTCGCAACGGAGTACACGCGCATGGTGACCGAGTTGGGCGGCATCCCGGTCGGCATGGCTGCGACGGCCGCCGACGCAACCACTCTGGCGGAACGCTATCGGCCCGATCTGGTCCTGATGGACGTGAAGTTGCGTGGGCGGGAGGACGGCGTGACGGCGGCCTTGCAGATCCATGCGCGATGCGCAACCTCGATTGTCTTCGTCACCGCATACGAAAACGAGGACATCCGGCGTCGCATCCGCGAGTTCAACGGCTCGCGGCCCGTTGCGAAGCCGTTAGCGCTGCAGGACCTCGCCGCGCTGCTGTATGCCTCGCCGCGAAGCGCGCAGCGCCGCAGCGCCGATGGCGGCGAAGCCTCGCCCGAGCGTTAATTTCCGAAACTGTCGGCGCAGCATGACGCAGAGGCGCTGCTGCAAGAACATATCCATTCCATGGTCGAGAATCGCGCACGATCCGGACTGCAGCCGCGCGAGCTGGCGGCTTCCCTGGTGACGCGGAAAGGGAAGCCCCGGGTTTCCTTCTCCCGTCGCGCAGAATGCACGAAGGGGACCACCAACCTCAGCGCAGCCCAGGAGCGGCTTCGCGCCTCAAAGCCGCCAGGCCTCCGCGGCGCAGCACCCGGGTTACATCGGCCCAGAGTGCCGCGGCGCGCTCCTCGCCGTCGGCGCGCAGCTCTCGGCAGCGGATTTCGGCCATGAACTCGGCGCGCGCGCCGTGCTTCTGAAGCATGAGGGCGGCCGCGCGGGCGACGACGTCCTCGAGGGGGTCCGCGGTCATGGCCCCTTCCATAGCTGTAGCCAGCTTGGCTGTCGTTAATCCATTCGGGGGAGTGCCGCGTTACCGCGCAAGGCTCACCGGGTGCGTTTCTCCGCCCCGAGGAAATCCGCGACGTCCTCGACCATCGGTCCGACCTGCTGCACGGCCTCGCGTAATCGTTCGGCGCTGACGCCGAGCTTCTCGGTCCAGTACCGCACCTCGTGCTCTTGACTGACGTTCACGCGGTTCGAGTCCTGCGGGCGCACCAAGCTGGGATTGTCGGCCAATTCCTCGCTCCTAATGTGTTGCTCCCAGCGGGAACGGCCGGCGGCACGGCGCGGTTTCCCGGGACGGCTATGCTTCGAGTGCGCGTTCCGATCGTGCTAACCGCCAGCGCCCTGTTCGGTCAACTCGCGCTCCGGCGCCTGGTCGTTGTTTGACCGGCGGGCAGCCTCCGCGGGCTGATGCGGCGCTGCCGTCGGCTGGGGACGTGCCGATAAGCGGCCGAGTGTTGCCGTCTGCCGGTGCCAACGCTGCACCGGAACCGCGGGATAGCCGCCCACCGAGCTCCCTGGCTCGACGTCCCGGCAGACGCCGCTCTTGAGTGCAATGCGAGCGCCTGCGCCGATCTTCAGGTGGTCGCTGATCGCGACCTGGCCGCCAATGAGCACGCCGTCGCCGATTTCAGTGCTGCCGGCAATCCCGGTCTGTCCGGCGATCGCGCAGTGGCGCCCGATGCGCACGTTGTGGCCGATCTGCACGAGGTTGTCGATGACCGTGCCGGTGCCAATCACCGTATCGCCATTGGCGCCGCGGTCGACAGCGCAATTGGCGTCGATTTTCACATCGTCTTCGATGACCACTCGACCGAGCTGCGGCACGCGCAGCAATCCCCCTGCGCTCGCCACAAAGCCGAATCCCGGCCCGCCGATCGTGCAGCAGCTCCCGATCTCGACGCGCGCTCCGATCACCGCGTGACTGATGGCCGTGTTCGGACCGATGCGGCAGTCCGCGCCGATCACGACGCCGGCGGCGATAACGGTGTGTGCGCCGATGTGACAGCGCGGACCGATTTCGACGCCCGCGGCGATCACGGCACCGGGATCGATGCGGCAGCCCGGGCCGATCGCAGCGGTTGGGTCGATATGCGCACGCGGATCGATCCCGGGTTCGACCGACGGCTGCGGGTAGAACATGTAGCCCGCCTGGGTGAAGGCCAGGCGCGGGTCCTTGGCGATAAGGAGCTGCGTCCCTTCGCCTACCCGACCGGCGAGTGCGCGCGTCGTGACGATCGCGGCGGCCTTGCTGGCCCGCACGCTATCGGTGTGGCGGGGATCGTAGAAGAGGCTGAGGTCGCGCGGACCGGCGCTGTCGAGCGCCGTGACATCTTCGATGGACAGTTCGCCCGCACTCGAGTCGACCATGGCGGCGCCGATGCGTTTCGCGATCACCCCTAATGTAAATGGCCCGGAACGCTGGTGGAAGCGCGGGTCGGCCATGAGGAACTCCTTGGGGCTGGATGCGACGTCCTGTGCCAAGCTAAACGATGCCGACTACGGCCGCGTTCCGGCAGCGCTTCCACTTTCGTGGTAGGCGGCCGATTCACAGCCCAAGACTACGACAAGTCGGCAACTTTTCCGATTCCTAACAGCCTGCTCACATCCCAAAGGGGGAATCGTAGCGGTTGCAACGGCGGCCGAACTGGACTCGTTATAGGCGAATGCCCCGCGACCGCACCGTCCTGCCGCCCTTTGAGCTGACGGCCCCCGTCTCCGCCAAGGCGCTGCCACGGGGCCCGCAATGGGTGCACGAGATCAAACATGACGGACAGCGCTGCGCTGCGGTGATCGAGCACGGCACGGTCCGCCTGCTTACCCGCAGCCAGCGCGACATCACCAAGCGCTTTCACCTGATCGCGGCGGACCTGCTCGCGATCCGCGGCCACGAGGCGATCATCGACGGCGAGATCGCCGCACAGGACGAAAGCGGCGTCGCGAAGATCGACAACCTGCACCGCGCGATCGAGGCGAGCGCCTATGAGCGGCTTGTCTACATCGCTTTCGATCTGCTGTTCCTCGACGGTGTCGATCTCCGCCGCTGGCCCCTGCTCTCGCGCAAGGACGCGCTGCGCGACCTGCTGCAGCCGCTCGCCGGCACGCACATCCAGTACAGCGAGCACCTCGAAGGCGATGCGGGACAGCTTTACGAGAAGCTCTGCGAGCTCGGGGCCGAAGGCGTGATCAGCAAGGCCGCCACCGCGCCCTATCGCGGCGGCCGCGACCCGAGCTGGCTCAAGGTGAAGTGCCGTGCGCGGGCAGGTGCGGAGAGCGGCGCTAAGTGGAATGTGGTGAAGGGGGCGAGAGGCAAGAAGGCGCGCTGAACGCGATCGAAGCGCAGGCGCGCTCTGCACGCGTGACGGCGCGGCGCGGGTCCGTGTGCGCGGTCAGTGTCCACGACATGACCAAGGCCGCTTACGATTGATTTGATTCAATATTCGGCGCGACTGCTTTTTGGACCATGGTTAGGGCAACCGCCGGCCAACTCGGGGCTCGCCACAGGCGCGTCATGGGTCTGTTACTTCCGCGCCCTGAAGCTTGGCGACGCGGCAAGGGTCGTGCCGATCGACAAATTGAGCGTTGTGCTCGTCGCGCTGTTCGAAGTGCTGTTGCTGGGAGGGGGCTGTCGCTTCCAAATTGGCTCGGGGTCAGCCTCATCGCGAGTGGAGCGATCCTCGTCGCATACCGAGGATAGGCCGTTCAACGGCGGCCGCGGTCCGATTGAACGAGCCGCGCGCCGCCTTCAGCTATGCGGCGAGTACTTATGCTCGTGATAAGGCCGCTCTACGTCATCGAGGATGGCGCCAAGCCACGTTAGATGCTCCGCGCACAGTTATAGAATGCCGAGTTTCGTCTTCGGATACTCACGTAGCCACATGATCGCTGCACACGTGATCGCAACGGCGCCGTACAGGATCCGACCCGGCGTGAGCAGCTTCAGAATTGTGATGCCCTGCATGGACGTCGCGGCGGCGACTCGGCGCAGGCCTATTGTCCCAGAACGGCTCTGAGGCGGAAAACCGATAGCAGATCGGTGTTACCCGCGGCGCAACCCGATCTGATATATTGCTTTGAAGACCGTGCGGTCTAGGTAGTGGCGCGCCCTACAGGATTCGAACCTGTGACCCCGAGCTTAGAAGGCTCGTGCTCTATCCAACTGAGCTAAGGGCGCGTGTGCGACAAAAGTCAGCGGACTCTGTCGAAGCGGAAATTGTCGGCGTAGCTCTTCGGCTTCAGCTTGGTCGTGTGCGGCATCTCCAGATCGAAGTCGATGCCGTGTTTTTTCGCGTACGCGATCGCGTCCTCGCGCGTGTGGAAGTAGAGCGTCACCTGGCCGAGCGTATCGGACGAGCCGGCCCAGCCCATCAGCGGGTCCGGCCGCTTGGCATCGCGCGGCTCGAACTCCAGGATCCACTCCTTGGTCTTGGCCTTGCCCGACTGCATGGCGTTGCGGGCCGGTTTGTAGATGCGTGCGCTCGGCATGGTCGTCTCTCTCGCTTCCGCCTCCAAGGCCCGCCTGGTCGGAGTGGCAGGATTCGAACCTGCGACATCCAGCTCCCAAAGCTGGCGCTCTACCAGGCTGAGCTACACTCCGGGCCTGGAAACGGGCGTCGGAGCGTCAGATACACGAACGACTCGGCAACGGCAAGGACGGGCCCTATTTGTTAGCCTCAAGCACTTAACGGAGCCTGCATGTCGCGTCGTTCGGTCCAGCTCACGGACGCCCTTGAGGCCTATATTCGCACTGTCTCGCTGCGCGAGCCCGACGTGCTGCGCCGGTTGCGCAAGGAGACCGCCCCGATGCGCCTTGCCGGGATGCAGATCTCGCCCGAGCAGGGCCAGTTCATGGCCCTGCTCGCCCGCCTGGTCGGCGCCCGGCGCTATCTGGAGGTGGGGACCTTCACCGGCTACAGCGCCCTCGCGATGGCGCTCGCGTTGCCGGAAGATGGCCGAGTCGTGGCCTGCGACGTCAGCCGCGAGTGGACGTCCGTCGGGCAGCGCTACTGGCGCGAGGCCGGCGTCGACCGCAAGATCGACCTGCGGCTCGCCCCCGCGCTCGAGACCCTCGATGGGTTGATCGCGGAGCCCGCACCAGCCTTCGACTTCGCCTTCATCGATGCGGATAAGGAGAATTACGACGGCTATTACGAGCGCGCGCTGCAGCTCGTGCGCCGCGGCGGCATCATCGCCATAGACAACGTGCTGTGGAGCGGCGCGGTGGCCGATTCGAGCCGCCGCGATGCCGATACCGTGGCGATCGACAGGCTCAATCGCAAGCTCGCGCAGGACGAGCGAGTCGATATCAGTCTGCTGCCGTTGGGTGATGGGCTGACGCTGGCCATGCCGCGCTGAGCCGCGCCGGAATAATTTGGACTCACAAGCGCTTGCTGTCAGCTCCCGCCCCGAGGAACTTAAGTCTTGCTTAAGGCGTTGGGCTTTAACGTAGCACTAAGGCCGACCAACTCGATGGAAAGGCCGGACCTCAGGCGGAGGCGTTTGGTGGCGTGCTCTTTTCAAAGAGGAGTTACGTCATGCTCAGAGTTTCCTGCATCGCCGCCGCGATCACGCTGCTGGCCCTGCCAGCATACGCCCAGCAAGGGTCCGGCCCTGCCTGCGTTAAGCGCACCGACCTGATCAAGCACCTCGAGAGCAAGTATCACGAGGCCCCGGCCGCGGTCGGCCTCGCCGATAATGGCGCCTTACTCGAAGTGTTCGCCAGCAAGGCCGGTGAGACCTGGACGGTGACGGTCACCATGCCGAACGGCATCAGCTGCATGGTCGCAACAGGTCAGCAATGGCAGGACGTGCCGCGCGTAGCGCAGATCGAGGACCCGATCTGATTTGCGAAAAGCCGGCCCTGCTCACTCAGCCTTGAACATCGGGTGAGTCACGCGGTCGCCCGGTTTGATGCCGAGGCGCGCACTGGTTCCGCCGTTGAGCTCCAGCACCGCGCGCACCGGCCCCTTCGACGGGATCGACGCCTCCGAAAACGGCACGGTCCGCTCCGCGATGTTCACGATGCGGCCGTCCCGCGCGATGAACAGCATGTCGAGCGGGATGCGGGTGTTGCGCATCCACATCGTGACCGGCGCATCGGTCTTGAAGTCGAACAGCATGCCGGCATTCGCCGCCATCGAGGGCCGGTGCATCAGCCCGACCGCGCGGCGTTCCGGCGTGTCGGCGACCTCGACGTTGAATCGGTGCGTGCCGCTGGCGGTGACGATGGTCAGCGTCGACAGATTGTCCGCGCGCGCGAGGGTAACCGCGACGATCAGCGCGCCCAGACCCGCGAACAGCCAGTGCAGACGTCTCATGGCCGCTTCCTAACGCAATTCGGCCAAGCTCGCAAACCTCACGCCGTGACCATCGCCGCCAAGGCCGCGATCTCCGCGCGCACCCTGCCCTCGTTGGGCGGATCGGCAAGCGTGGTGAACCAGTGCGGCGGTCGCGGCTCGGAGCGGCGGCGGTTCCACTGCAGGCCACGCAGCACGGCCTCGCCTGCCTGCGGCAGCCGTTCTGGAATCGACAGGCCATTGAGAGTCGCCCATACGCCGCTCCAGCACCGCGCGACGCTCCACGGATTGTAGCCGCCGCCGCCGAGCACCAGCAGGCGCGGTGCCAGCCCCATCACCTGCCGAACGCAGCGCCACAGCGCCCCGTTCGACAGCGCCAGCTTGCTCATCAGGTCGTCGGCGAGCCCGTCGCAGCCGCATTGCAGGACCACGACGTCGGGGCGCAGCGAGCGACCCAGCGGCACCACGACCGTATCGACCAGATGCGCAAACTCGCTGTCGTTGAGCCCGGCCGGAACTGGCAGGTTGCAGGTATTGCCGCCGCCGCGGTCACCGGCAGCGCCGGTATAGGGCCAGCGGTCCGCCTCGTGGATCGAGACGATATGCACGCGACGGTCGCCCGCGAGCGCGTCCTGCACGCCATCCGCGTGATGCGCATCGACATCGACGTAGTAGACGCTGAGGCCCTGGTCGAGGAAGGCGAGGATAGCGAGCACCGGGTCATTGAAATAGCAGAACCCGCTCGCATGGCCCTTGCGGCCGTGATGCGTGCCCCCGGCGGGCGAATACACGATGCCGCCCTCGCACAGCAGCTCCGCGGCTTTCAGCGAGGCGCCGCACGCGGTGGCCGGGCGGCTGAACACCTCGCCGAATACGGGATTGCCGTTGCGGCCGATATTGTAGCGGCGGCTCGCCTCCTCCGAGACGGCCTGCTCCGCCTCCGCCTGCATTAGCGCCGCGATGTACTCGCGGTCGTGAAAGCGCGCGAGCTGATCGGGCGTTGCACGCGGGCTGTCGACATAGGCTTCGTCCGGCAGCCAGCCGAGCGCCCGGCATAGATCGATGACCGCCGAGACGCGCGGAATCCCGAGCGGGTGTTGCGCGCCATAGCGCGATTGCCGATAGATGTCGCTGCCGATGAAGAGCGGTCGCGAAAGCACGGCCGCAAGGCTAAAGGTAGAGCGCGCTGCGCTCAACGCCGATCAGAACAGCGCGACGCAGGCCACGAGCATGTTGATCGACTCGCCGTTGTTGGCGAGCGGCAACCAGACGATCTCGTAGCGGTGGATTTTGTGGTCGTACATCTGCTCTCGCACCGCGCGCATCGGCTGCCCCTGCTCGACGATCGTGCGATACGTCGCCAACGTGATCTGCCGGTATTCCGGATCCGGGATCTCGTCCACAAGCTTTCCGGTGAGGTCGTAGCCGAGGCGGGACACCGCCATCGTTCCCTGCAGGCGGAAGCGGAAACGCAGCGGCTCATGCAGCACGTCGATCAGCGACAGGTTGCCCAGCACGAAGCCGAGTTCGAGCGGGTCGATGTCGGCGCGTGCGGGAAACCGCCGCCCGCGCCGCTTCTGGTCCCAATACGCATAGAGCTGGCGCAGGGAAGGCTGCTCGATCTCCAATTCCATGCCGGTAGACGTCGTTAACTCAACATATCTGCGGGCCAGCGAGCATAGGACGCGCCGATGTGGCAATCGTTAATGCACGCTGCGGCTATTTGGCCGGCACCGCCTCGCCGTGCTCGACTTGCCGTGCCCACATCGCCGCATAGGTCCCGCCGCGCGACAGCAGCTCGGCATGGCGTCCGCGCTCCGCCACCCGCCCGCTCTCCAGCACCACGATGTCGTCGGCGTCAACCACTGTGGACAACCGATGCGCGATGACGAGCGTCGTCACGCCCTTCGAAATTGTCCGCAGCGATTCCTGAATGCTCTTTTCCGTGCGTGTGTCGAGTGCCGAGGTCGCTTCGTCGAACAGCAGGATGGGCGGCCGCTTCAGAATGGTCCGCGCAATCGCGACGCGCTGCCGCTCGCCGCCCGAGAGTTTGAGCCCGCGCTCGCCGACCCGGGTCTGATAGCCGTCAGGGAGCCCGAGGATGAATTCATGGATGCGCGCCAGCTTCGCCGCCGCCTCGACGTCCGACAGCGGCGCGTCGGGCCGGCCATAGGCGATGTTGTAGTAGATCGTGTCGTTGAACAGCACGGTGTCCTGCGGGACGATGCCGATCGCGGCGCGCAGGGTAGCCTGCGTCACGTCGCGGACATCCTTACCATCTATGCGGATTGCACCCTCGTCGACATCGTAGAAGCGGAACAGCAGCCGCGAGATCGTCGACTTGCCCGCCCCGCTCGGCCCAACGATGGCAACCGTCTTGCCGGCCGGTACGTCGAGGGTGAGCCCCCTGAGGATCGGCCGGCGCGGATCGTAGCCGAACGTGACGCGGTCGAACTCAACCCGGCCGCCCGCCACCTGCAGCGGGACGGCGCCCGGCGCATCGGGCACCTCGACATTGACCTCGAGGAGCTGGAACATCGCATGCATGTCGATCAGCGACTGCCGCAGCTCGCGATAGACCATGCCGAGGAAATTGAGCGGCATATAAAGTTGGATCAGGTAGGCGTTGACCAGGACGAAGTCGCCTACGGTCATGCGGCCTTCGGTCACGCCGACCCCGGCGAGGATCATGATCAGGGTGACGCCAACGGCGATGACCGCCGCCTGTCCGGCATTCAGGATCGACAGCGAATTGGCGCTTCTGACGCCTGCCTTCTCATAGGCTGTGAGCGCGCGGTCGAAGCGACGCGCCTCGTGCTCCTCGTTGCCGAAATACTTCACCGTCTCGTAATTGAGCAGGCTATCGATGGCCTTGGTGTTCGCCTCGGTCTCCGCCTCCACCATCTGACGGCGGAACTTGATACGCCATTGCGTGATCGCCAGCGTGTAGGCGACGTAGGCTGCGATAGTGCCGAGCGTGATCGCCGCAAAGCGGACGTCGTAGAGCCTCCACAGCACGACGGCGACAAGCAGGATCTCGAAGACCGTCGGTACGATCTGGAACAGCAGGTAGTGCAGCAGATTGTCGATGCCGTTGGTGCCGCGTTCGATGACGCGCGACAGGCCGCCGGTCTGGCGCTCGAGATGGAAGCGCATCGACAGCCGGTGCAGGTGCTGGAACGTCTCCAGCGCCACAACGTGGATCGCATTCTGTGCCACGCGCGCGAAGACGAGCTCGCGCAGCTCCGCGAAGGCAGCGCTCACCACCCGGGCGCCGCCATAGGCGAGCAGCAGCCCCAGCGGCAGCACGATAGCCTCCCGCGGGGCGCTAAGCGCATCGACGGCGTGCTTGTAAATGATCGGCACGTAGACAGTCGTGATCTTGGCGCCGATCAGCAACAGCACCGCCGCAACCACCCGCCGGCGCACCCCCGCCGGCCCCTTCAGCCAGAGATATGGGAGCAGACGGCGGATAACGGTCAGGTCGGCCCGCCGAGATGCTCCCATCGTGGGGGCCGGCGCGGCGGAATGAGGCGAAGACATGGTTGCGTGCTTATATAGGGTCCGCTCCCATTGGTGGAAAGGCTGTCGCAGCTCGGCCAGTTGCGGGCCCAATGGGCGTTCACTAAGGTGACGCCAACCAGATTCGACATCAGGGAGACGTCCGATGATGCACCGCCGCGAACTGCTTCGTGCAGCCCTGCTTGGCTCAGCCGCGCTGACCTTGCCGGGGGTGGAGCGCGCGCTCGCACAGACGATCGACGCCCTGAAGCTGTTCATCCCGGCGGCGCCTGGCGGCGGCTGGGACCAGACCGGCCGCACAATGGAGCAGGTCCTGAAGAGCGCCGGCTTTGTGCAGAACATCCAGTTCGAGCACGCGCCAGGCGCGGGCGGCGCGGTCGGCCTGCCGAAGTTCGTGAACAACATGAAGGGCCAAGGCAACGTGCTGATGGTCGGCGGCATGGTCATGGTCGGTGCCATTATCGCCAACAAGGCACCGGTGAAGCTGACCCAGACCACGCCGATCGCGCGGCTGACCGGCGAGTTCGAAGTCATCGTCGCGCCCGCGCAATCGAAGCTGCAATCGATGGCCGACCTGGTCAGCCAGTTCAAAACGGACCCGGGAAAAGTGTCGTGGGCGGGCGGCTCTGCCGGCGGCACCGACCACATCCTCGCCGGCATGATCGCCAAAGCGGTCGGCGTCGATCCGCGCAAGGTGAATTACGTAGCCTATGCCGGCGGCGGCCCGGCGCAGGCAGCGCTGCTCGGCGGCCATGTTACGGCCGGCATCAGCGGTTGGGGCGAGTTCGCCGAGCAGGTGAAGTCCGGCAAGCTGCGTGCGCTCGCAATCTCCTCGGGCCAGCGCGTCGCCGGGATCGACGTGCCGA
>DATAAP010000615.1:0-16551 GCA_036260035.1 Alphaproteobacteria bacterium
GAGGAATTCCTGCGCCGCACCTTCGAGGAGACCGACGGCTACGACGAGATGGTGGTGCTGCGCGACATCGGCATCGAATCGTTCTGCGAGCATCACCTGGCGCCGGTCATCGGCAAGGCACATGTCGCCTATCTGCCGCACAAGCGCGTCGTCGGCATCTCAAAGCTCGCGCGGGTCATCGAGGTGTATGCAAAGCGGCTGCAGATCCAGGAGAAGATGACCGCGCAGATCGCCAACACAATCGACGGTGCGCTGCGGCCCAAAGGTGTCGCGGTGGTGGTTGAGGCCACCCACCAATGCATGACGACGCGCGGCGTGCACAAAACCGGCGTCAGCATGGTGACGAGCCGAATGCTCGGTGCGTTCCGGGACGACCCGAAGACCCGGCGCGAATTCCTGGCGATGATCGGCGGCCGCTAGTCGGACCAGCTCGCTCATGCGCGGGGACCGTTCACCGCCTGCGGCCGTGCGCGCGCCAGTCTGCAAGTCGCTGGCGCGCCTCCGGCGGTAGGCCGGCCGCGGCTTCGGCGATCGCCATCTGGACCTCGGACTGCAGGGCCATGTTGCGGGCGCGCACGGTCTCGAAGGCGCGGTCGAGCGCTGCGCGGTCGAAGGGCTCCTTGCCGAGAACGTCGCGCACCTGCTCACGTGCCGCGCGCGCCTGGTTCGCGAGTTCGGCGACGCGATCCTGGTGCTTCGATATGACGCCCTCGAAGACCGGACGATGCTCCGGTGGCAGGCTGGATGCCATGCGGTTCAGGAAGCGGCCCGGCTCGCCGCCCGGTACGCGCTCGGCCATGGCGACGTGGCGGTGCGGCGGTCCCGAGACCCAGCGGCCGACCATCAGGCCGCCGAGGAATAGATTGAGCCCGAGCGAGCCGATCAGGGCGATCAGGATCCAGGGGCGGCGTTTCGGCGCATCGTTCACCATGTTGCATCCTCGACCACGCTGGCGACGACCTGCTGGTCGACGCTGTCCGTCTGCGCGCCGGAGTAATCCGCGTCCAGCCCGGACCAGCCGACGAGAAAGCCGGCTAGCGCCGCCGCGGCGAGTCCGGCCGCATTGGGCCATCCAAAAGACGACAACTTGAAGAACGGACGGCGCACTGCCGCGCGCGGTCGCGGGGCTGCGGAGACGTGCGCGGCCAGCGCGACCGCATCGAGCTGCGGCGCCGGGCAAGGCCAGCGATTCAAGGCCGCATCCAGCACCGCCGCTTGCTCAAACTCGGCCCGCAGCGCGGGCGTGCGCTCCAGCACGGCCAGTGCGGCCGCGCGTTCGGCCTGTGGCCACCTTTCCGTAGCCGCGCCATAGGCGGCGATGAGTTCAGCGACTCTCCGAGGCGTCATGGATGCGATCCTTCCGGGGCGATATCAGCGAGAGCGGCCCGCAAGCTCTTGCGCGCGCGGACCAGCAGCGATTCGAGGGCGCCCACCGTCACGTCGAGCATCGCCGCCGCCTCTATGTTCGAAAGGCCCTCATAGTGGCAGAGCGCGATGGCGGCGCGCTGCCGGTCGGGCAGGGCTGCGACCGCCTTGGCGACGCGGGCAGCGACTTCGCTACCAGCCGTCGCGGCGAAGGCGTCCGGTTTTGGATCGGCGACCTCGGCGGCCGCCTCGATAGGCAGCGGGACTGCCTTCCGCTTGCGGTCCAGGCACAAATTGACGACGACCCGGCCAAGCCAGGTACCGAAAGCGGCGCTTCCAGTCCTGTCTTCGCGGCCGAGCCAGGTTGGCGCCTTCAACCAGGCTCGCAAGAAAGCTTCCTGCACGATCTCCTCCGCGTCCCCGCGATTACCCGTGATGCGGCCCGCCAGGCTGGCCATGCGCTGCAGGTGCCTCGCCACAAGCGTACCGAAGGCCGCCCGATCGCCGGTGCCGGCTGCGCGCATCAAATCGTCGTCGCTGATTTCCAGCATGCGGCCGGTGAGTGGCGTCCTTTCCCGTTACACGGATCAGCGCGCGGAACCCTGCGAAAATTAACCCTAACTAGGCCAAGCCGATGATAAAAGTTGGTCTTCCGGACGCCGTCCGCGCTTCGACCTAGCTCTCAGGACCGGCATGACCGCTTCTCCGCCCGGCGCAAACCTGCGGGGCATATCCCTCTTTCTGTCCGCGATCTTTCTTTTCGCGTGCCTCGACACGCTCGCGAAATACATGACGCGCGATTTCCACGTGATGCAGATCGCCTGGGGGCGCTACGTCTTCAGCTCCGTGTTTCTGCTGGCGCTGGTGCCGCGCTACGGCTTCGTGCGGCCGCTGCGCTCGGCGCGGCCATGGTTCCAGTTCATGCGCGCGCTGCTGCTGGCTGTAGTCAGCCTGATGTTCTTCACGTCGGTGTCCTACCTGCCGCTGGCCGACGTCACCGCGATTGGCTTCGCGGCGCCGCTGATCCTGACCGGGCTTGCCCACTTTGTACTCGGCGAGCGCGTCGGCATTCGCCGCTGGCTTGCCATCCTGGTCGGCTTTGTCGGTGTGCTTGTGATCATCCGGCCGGGATTCGGCGTCATGCACTGGGCGGTCTTCGTCGCGCTGGCGATGGCCGCAAGCAATGCCGCGTACCAGTTGGCGACGCGCATGCTCGCCGGGGTCGATAGCGCGCAGACGACGATCTTCTTCACCAACCTCGTAGGGTCTGTCGCGTTCTCTCTGCTGATCCCATTTTTCTGGAGCCCGCCCGGGCTGGCCGGTTGGGCCGGGCTCGCGGCCCTCGGCTTCTTCGGCGGCCTCGGGCACTACCTGCTGATCCAGGCCTTCAGCCACGCGCCCGCGTCGCTCCTGGCGCCGTATACTTACACCGCGATTCTGTGGGTCACCTTTACTGGGTATCTAATCTTCGACCAGCTGCCCGATCTGTGGACGATCGCGGGTGCTGCGATCATCATCGCCAGCGGCATCTACGTCTTCTACCGGGAAGCCTATCTGCGGAAGACCGGCCGGCTATAGGGCGAGACGCGCTCAGCGCGCCGAACATGCGCGGCGGATGGCCTCAACCAGCTCGCTTTCGAGGACCGGCTTGAAGACCACCTCGAAGCCGTCCTGCGCGCGCAGTCGCGCGTGGATCTCCGAATCCGACACCGCGCCCGTGATGATGACCACGGCTGCCGATCCGCGCGCGCGGATGATGCCCGCGGCTTCGATGCCGTCCATCGCGCCGGGAAGGCGCACGTCCATTAGCACGACGTCCGGTGAAATCACCGCTGCGGCGCCGATTGCCGCGAGCGCTGACGTAATGATTCCGACTGACTCGCCGCCAGCCTCCGTGACCATCTCTTCGAGCGTTGCGGCGACCGCGGGGTCGTCATCGACGATGAGGATGCGCAACGGCCGCTTCGACGCGGTCATCAACGGTCTTGTCTGAGGGGCGTCACTGGGTTCGCCATGGCGCCGCGGACCGCTGGGCAGCATTGCCAGACGCGGCCCCACGACCCCGGTCTCTATGGCGCCGTCCCGGATCTCGTCCAAGATGGCGGCTGCAGAACTCCGCGACATGGTCGCGCTGTTATATGTGACCGAGGTGATGCCGTCTAGCACTGCGCCGTCTTCACTGCCAATCGGCCAGTACTGCTAGGCCAAGGACCGCGAAAACGATGGCGGCGCATAGCCGCACAAACCGCAACGGCAGCTTCTTCGCAAGCGCATCGCCGAAGACGATGACTGGTCCGTTGGCAAGCACCATGCCCAAAGCCGTGCCAAAGACGACGGCGAGCAGCGAATCGAATCGGATCGCGAGCCCGACGGTCGCGATCTGCGTCTTGTCGCCGATCTCCACCAAGAAGAAGGCAGTTAAGGTCGCGAGAAAGGGACCGGCCTTGTCCCAGAGCCGCGGCTCGTCCTCGAGCTTGTCAGGAATGAGGGCCCAGATCGCGACGGCGAAAAACGAGGCACCGAGTCCCCAGCGTAGGATGGCCGGATCGACGACCTGCAGGAGCCAATTCCCCGCGAAAGCCGCCGCGGCGTGGTTCGCCAGTGTCGCGACCAAGACGCCAAGCGCGATCGGCAGCGGCCTGCGGAACCGGCAGGCAAGAAGGAGGGCGAGAAGCTGAGTCTTGTCACCAATCTCGGCGACGGCGACGACGGCGATAGAGACGAGGAAGGCTTCCACGGAGACTTGAGTGCCAGACGGAAGGACCAGTGGCGCAGCGCTCCTCCGTCCGGCAAGACGGAGCGCTGACGCCAAAGGTCTCGCCAGGTCCTCGACCGCCTGCGCCATGGCCGAAGCCAAGTCTGTTGACGCAAGCCCCGCAGCGCAGGGCTACGGGCGGCTACTCCCCAATGGGTGTGGCATTATGACACGAAACCATCGCACCCGTGGCGGCAGATTGCCGCGGGTCAGGGATGTCCTAGAGCAGCCGCACCGCGCGCGCTTCCCGGCCCTTCGCGGTCGTCACGAAGGCGCTGAGTACCCGCTGGTCCTTGTCCAGCGCCAGCAGGTCGGCGCGATGCAGAACCTTGGCATTGACGAACACGTCGTCCTTGCCGTCATCGGGGATCAGGAAGCCATAGCCGCGCATCGTGCAGTACCAGCGCACCGTGCACGCGACTTCGGTCGCGCCGGTCAGATCGCGCGTGTCGTCCCCGCGCGGCGCCGGTGCGGAGGAGCGCGCCGAGTGACGCGCGGCAGCGCCGCTCACCTCAAGCACGCGGATGACCTGCGGGCCCTTCTTGCCGGGGCCGATTTCGCATTTGATGGTGGCGCCTTCGCCTGGCGCCGGAAGGTTGGCCGCTTCCAGGGCGGCGATGTGCAGGAACGTATCTGGCGAACCATCCGTCGGAGCGACGAAGCCGAAACCCTTGGTCGGATTGAACCATTTCACGGTGGCTTCGACGACGCGACCGCTGCCTGGCGGCTGATAGAACTGGGACATGAGGGCCGGATCTGACCGTCTGATTTAAGGGGGCGGAATTTTGACACGCCGGACGCCGCAAAGAAAGCATCTTTCCATAACAGCGGCCGGTGATTACGCCGGAATCACGTCGAACGAGATGCAGATGCGGTGCGGCGTTGCTTCACAGGGAATCGTCCGATGCCAGAAATAGGAAGAAGGTGATCAGCAATCTCTTCACCGGCTTGATGCGCCGTACAGGCGGCGTGCTGCGCGTATAGAGCTTGTATGGGCCGCGGCCGAATTCGATCCAGCCCCCACTGTCGGCCCATGCCTCGTTAATCACGTCTGGGAGCTGCACGTATTAAACGGCGCTAATACAAGCTTTTTTATGTGATGCGCTGGCATTGCGTGGATTGACCCGAAGCCCGGCCTGGAAGCTCTCGGCCGCTTGGGTGCAGAATTGCGGAATAAAGCTTGGCCGCATCGTCCGATGCGCCCGGCTGGCGCGCCCGGATGGCTTGCGCGAACTCCACCTAGGCTGCCAGCTCCATTCAGTCTACTTGCGCGGCTTCATCCGCTTGCTGGAGATGATGCCCGAGTTGATCCCGCCCCAGGACAGCTCGCCATGCAGCCGGCCATACTCGATCTTCGGGCAGCGATTCATGACGACAGTAATGCCCGCTTTCTCCGCACGCGCGGCCGCCTCGTCGTTGCGCACGCCGAGCTGCATCCAGACCACGGGCGCTCCGATCGCGATGGCCTCGTTGACGATCGGCCCCGCGGCCGCCGAGTTCCGGAAGATGTCGACCATGTCGATCTTGTCCGGAATCTCTTTGAGGCTCGCATACACCTTCTCGCCGAGAATGGTTTGGCCAGCTGCTCCGGGATTGACCGGGATGACGCGGTAGCCCTTGTGCTGCAGGTACTTCATCGCGAAGAAGCTGGGCCGGTTCCAGTTCGTGCTGGCGCCGACCATGGCGATCGTCTTCACGCGTCGCAGGATGTCGCGCAGATAGCCGTCGGTGTAGTTGTCGTGATCGACCGCCGGTTCCGCGGTGCGGCGCGCTACTGGTTTGGTCGCCATCAGCGGCCTTCCCATTTCGGCATCGGCTGCTTCGCGATGAAAGCGTCGATCCCGCGTTCGGTGTCGCGCGCCAGCATGTTGCGCGTCATGACCTCGCTGGCATAGCGATACGCCTCCTCGAGGTCCAGCTCGGCCTGCTTGTAGAACGCCTCCTTGCCGATAGCCACGGCCACAGGCGACTTGGCGACGATCTTGCGCGCCAGGGCGTCAACGGCGGCGTCCAGCTCCGCATCGGGCACGACCTGATTGACGAGCCCGTAGCGACGCGCCGTCTCTGCATCGATGAGGTCGCCGGTCAGCAGCATCTCCATCGCCGGTTTGCGACCGATGGCGCGCGTCAGCGCCACCATCGGCGTCGAGCAAAACAGGCCGATATTCACGCCGTTCACCGCGAAGCGCGCGCTCTGCCCTGCCACGGCGAGGTCGCAGGTGGCGACGAGCTGGCACCCGGCGGCGGCTGCGACTGCATGCACCTTCGCAATCACCGGCTTCGGCAGGCGCGTGATGGTGAGCATCAGCTTCGAGCACTGCGCGAACAGCGCCTCGTAAGCCTGCCGTCCCGGATTGGCGCGCATCTCCTTGAGGTCATGGCCGCCGCAGAAACCCGGCCCGGCGCCGGCAATCACGACGACCTTGACCGACGTATCCTCCTTGATGCGGTCGAGTTCGTCCTGCAACGCCGCCATCAGGGCGGTTGATAGCGCGTTGCGCTGGGTGGGCCGGTTCAAGGTCAGGGTCGCCACGCCATCGCGGTCGTTGCGCAGGACGAGCGGCGATTCGGGCGCGGTCTGGGGCAGGGCGGACATTCAGGAACCTCGTCGTTCGCCTGCCAATTTGCGGTGGACGGGCTGGCGATTCAACCCCGGCGTCGCTCGGCGGGATCCGTTGGCAGCCACCAGAAGGGACGGGCGAGGCGATGTCGGTCGCGCGGCACGCGCCCGAGCAGGCCGACATCGCGGAGGGTCCGCGTGTCGAGCCGGCTAAGAAGGCGCGCCTCATAGCGGCGACGTTGCAAGCGCGCCAGTCTCTCGACCCAAGGTACGCCTCTCCCGCTGACAAGCGCGAGTCCGGCAAGGATCGCCAGAATCCCGAGGGCGAGCCGGCCCGGAACCGGCTCGCCGAGCATGAGGTTGCCGAGCACGATCGCGACGACCGGGTTGAGGGTCACGGTCGTTGCGACGACGGTCGGCGTCGTGTGCTCAAGGCCGTAGCTCCAAAGGAAGAAGGTGAAAGCGGCACCGCCGACGCCGAGGAAAGCAACCGCCGACCACGCCCACGCCGGCAGTTCGAAAATCCGTTCCGGGGCGCCGACCGCAAGAGCCCAGAGCGTGCTCGCCCCGGCGCCGGCGATCATGCCAGTGGTCGTATAGGTCAGCGCGGGCGTGCGGGCGAGATAGGGACGCGACAGCACGTTGTAGAACGCACCGCACAGGGCGGTCGCGACCATCAGCAGATCGCCCATCCGCAATGCTGCGTCGTCCGCGACACGGTCACCGAGCGCGATCACGACGCCGCAAATCGCCGCGACGACGCCAGCGAGCTTGCCCGATGTGATTCGTTCGCGACGCAGCGCCGCGGCGACGAGCAGAGTGAGGAACGGCAAGGTTGAAAGTGCCAGCGAGCCGCGCGCGGCCGTCGTGTAGGACAGCGATAGATTGAACAGATATGGGAAGCCCGTGAAGAACAGCATGCCGAGCAGCACGATCGGCAGCAGGTCCCGCCTCTCGGGCCACTTGTGGCGCAGCGCGAAGACCAGAAGCAAGAGACAGAGGGCGCCAAGGCCATAGCGCAGCGCTGCGAGCGTCGCCGACTCGAGCTGGCCGACGACCGCACGCGTCGCAACGACCGACGCGCCCCCCAAGCAGCTGGAAAGGCAGGCCGCAGCAGCACCGAGAAGATCTTTGCGCATTCGAAGGCTCCCGTATCGCCACCAGCGTAGGACGGGAGCTTTAATCACACGAACGAATATCGTAGATTGATGTCATCAAGGATATTGATGAATGCAGCCGACATTGCTTGAAACCGACCTGTTGAAGGTTTTCGTCGCGGTTGCCGAGCGCGGCGGATTCACCAGGGCGGCGGCGGCCCTGAACCGTACGCAATCGGCCGTGAGCATGCAGATCAAGCGGCTGGAAGAAGACGTCGGTGCCGCGCTGTTCCAGCGCCATGGCCGACAGGTGCGGCTTTCCTCGGCGGGCGAATCGCTGATCGGCTACGCGCGACGGATGCTGGCGCTCAGCGAGGAAGCGATCGGTGCTGTGCGGCAGCACGAGGTCGCCGGCGCTGTGCGGCTCGGCTGTATCGACGACTATGCGACGCGCGTGCTGCCATCGATCCTCGCGATGTTCTGGAAAGAGCACCCGAGCGTGCTTGTCGAGGTCGAGACTGGGCTCACCGCGCATCTGCTCGAGCGCATCGAGGCGGATTTCGATCTCGTGCTCGGCATGCAGCCGGCTGGCCTCGGCCGGGGCAAGGTGATCTGCCGCGACAGCCCGATCTGGGCCGCATCGGCGCAGCACGATGTCCACCACGAGGACCCGTTGCCGCTCGCCCTCTATCGCGACGGATGCCTTTTCAGGCGCTGGGCGACGAGTGCGCTCGACAGCGCCGGGCGGCGGTGGCGTTGCGCCTATGTGAGCCCGAGCCTCGCGACCGTAGAGGCTGCGGTCGAGAACGGGCTGGCTGTTTCCGTCTTCAAGCGTTCGACCGTCAGCCCCAGGCTGCGGCGATTGGGCGCGCGCGATGGATTTCCGCGCCTGCCGGACGTCGAAATCACCTTGCATACCCCATCGCGCGCCGTGTCGCGGCAGAGTGCGGCATTGGCCGGCCATCTCACGCGGAGTTTGCGGGCTTGGCATAACAGATAGTCGCCGCACGCGGGATTGCGTCTCGGCGCATTCGGTGCTGACATTGCTCCCTCGTCACAGCTTCAGGGGCGTTCATGCCGGAATCGGGAGCAGGCGCGGGTGCGTTGACCGGGGAGGTCGCGTGGCCCGACGCGATCTATCGGACACTCAAGGATGCGGGCATTCGTCAGATCGCCTATGTCCCGGACGCGGGCCATGCGCGGCTGATCGAACTCTGCCGAAGCGATCCGGAGATGAGCGCCACGGTGCTGACGACGGAGGAGGAGGGCATCGCGCTGCTGGCGGGTGCCTGGCTTGGCGGCGAGAAGGGCGTACTGCTGATGCAGAGCAGCGGTGTGGGCAACTGCATCAACATGCTGTCGCTGACGACGAGCTGCGGCTTTCCATTGCCGATGCTGGTCACCATGCGCGGCGAGTGGAGCGAGTTCAATCCGTGGCAGATCCCGATGGGGCAGGCCGTGGGGCCGTGCCTCTCGCTCGCCGGCGTTCTCATCCACACGGTCGATCGCGCCGACGATGCGGCGCCGTCGGTCGAGTCGGCGATCAAGCTCGCGGTCAACGGCCAGCGGCCGACCGCGGTGCTGCTTTCGCAGCGCATGATCGGCGCGAAGTCGTTCAAGGAGGAGCGATGACAGGCGACCACCCCATGCGCAGGCGCGAGGTCGTCCCGGCCCTGTTGGGGGATCGTGGCGATCTGCTTGTCGTCAGCGGCCTCGGCTCGACGACCTACGACTGCGCCGCGGCAGGCGACCATCCACTCAACTTCTATCTCTGGGGCGCCATGGGTGGTGCGGCCATGATTGGCCTCGGCCTCGCCCTGGCGCAGCCGAAACGGCGCGTGCTCGTTATCACCGGCGACGGCGAGATGCTGATGGGGCTTGGCAGCCTCGCGACTATCGAGACGCGACGGCCGGCCAATCTGGCGATCGCAGTCATCGATAACGAGCGCTACGGCGAGACCGGCATGCAGGCGACACACACGGCGGCCGGCATTGACCTCGCCGGCATGGCGCGCGCTGCCGGCTTCATCGCCGCCACGACGGTCGTGCGGCAAGATCAGCTCGATGGCGCGATCAAGCTGTTGCGCCGCGAACCGGGACCGGTCCTTGCGGTGATCAAGGTCGCGGCGGCGCGCGATCCGTTTGTGCTGCCGACTCGCGACGGCACGCTGCTGAAGCATCGCTTCCGCGCCGCCTTGCTCGGCGAGGCTGCGGCCTATTGAGCGAAATTCGAACGACGGAGGAAATGATGCCGGAATCCATGATGGTCGAACAGGGCCTGCAGAAATACCGGATGTACATTGCCGGCGAGTGGGTCGATCCCGCGTCGGGCGAATGGTTCGAGTCCTACAACCCCTATACCGGCAAGCCGTGGTCGCTGGTGCCGAAGGGCACTGCGGCCGACGTCGAGCGGGCGGTCGAGGCCGCGCACCGCGCCTTCACGACCGGCGAGTGGCCGAAGCTGAATGCCTCGCAGCGCGGCGCGCTGCTGCGCCGGCTGGGCGACCTGATCGCGCGCGACGCCGAGCGGCTCGGTGCGCTCGAGGTGCGCGACAACGGCAAGCTCTTCGCGGAGATGGGCGGTCAGCTCCGCTACCTGCCGCAGTGGTACTATTACTTCGGCGGCCTCGCCGACAAGATCGAGGGCGCCGTCATTCCGATCGACAAGGCGAGCACGTTCAACTTCACGCGTCACGAGCCGGTCGGCGTGGTCGCAGCGATCACGCCGTGGAACTCGCCGCTGATGCTGCTGTCGTGGAAGCTGGCGCCGGCGCTCGCGGCTGGCTGCACGATGGTCGTGAAGCCCTCTGAATTCACCTCAGCCTCGGCGCTCGAGTTCATGAAGCTCGTCGAAGAGGCGGGCTTCCCGAAAGGCGTTGTCAACGTCATCACCGGGTTCGGCGCCGATGTCGGCGAGCCGCTGGTTACGCATCCGAAGGTCGCCAAGGTCGCCTTCACCGGCGGCGAGCTCAGCGGCCAGAAGGTGTACGAGAGCGCGGCCAAGGGCCTGAAGCGCGTGACGCTCGAGCTCGGCGGCAAATCGGCGAACATCGTGTTCGACGATGCCAAGCTTGACGACGCGGTCAAGGGCGCAATCTCGGGCATCTTCGCCGCGACCGGGCAGACCTGCATCGCCGGCTCGCGCCTGCTGGTGCAGGAGTCGATCCACGACGCGTTCCTCGACAAGCTCGTCGCTTTCGCGAAGACGGCGCGCATGGGCGATCCGATGAGCCCGGATACGCAGGTCGGCCCCGTGACGACTCAGCCGCAGTTCAAGAAAATCCTCGGCTACATCGACATCGCTAAGGGCGAGGGCGCTAACTGCGTGCTCGGCGGCGGCCCGGCGAAGCGGCCCGAATGCGGCGACGGCTGGTTCGTCGAGCCGACCATCTTCAGCGGCGTCAACAACCAGATGCGCATCGCGCGCGAGGAGGTTTTCGGGCCGGTGCTCTCGGTCATCCGTTTCCGCGACGAGGACGAAGCGGTTTCGATCGCCAATGATTCGCTTTACGGGCTCGCTGCCGGCATGTGGACGCAGAGCATCAAGCGCGCGCTGAAGGTCTCGGAGCGGCTGCAGGCAGGCTCGGTCTGGGTGAACACGTATCGCGCCGTCAGCTACATGTCGCCCTTCGGCGGCTACAAGCGCTCCGGCCTCGGCCGCGAGAACGGCCAGGACGCGATCTGGGAATACCTGCAGACGAAGAGCGTGTGGATCTCCACCGCCGACGAGGTGCCGAATCCGTTCGTGATGCGGTAGAACGGATTGAATGTTGCGGGAGCGGAGGGCGGGTCACAGGCCCGCCCTCTCTGTCTTTGAAGAGGGAGGAGGGGAATGAAGCGTTTCGATCTCACGGGGAAGGTCGCCATCGTCACGGGCGGCAACGGCGGCATCGGACTCGGCATGGCGCGCGGGCTGGCGGAGGCGGGGGCCAGCGTCGTCGTCGCCGGCCGCAATGCCGAGAAGAGCGAGAAGGCGGTGAAGGAGCTGAGCGGCCTCGGCGCGAAGGCGGCCGCGATCGCGGTCGATGTCGTGCAGGAAGACTCATGCCGTGCGCTCGTGAAGAGCACGGTCGAGCGCTTCGGCCGGCTGGACATCCTGGTCAACAACGCCGGCATGAACATCCGCAAGCCGCCGGAGACCTATACGCTCGCGGAATGGCACGAAGTCGTGAACGGCAATCTGACCAGCGCCTTCCTGTGCTCGCATGCGGCCTATCCGGAGATGAAGCGCGCGGGCAGCGGCAAGATCATCAATATCGGCTCTATGACGTCGATCTTCGGCGTGCCGTTCGCGCTGCCTTACGCCTCGGCAAAGGGCGGCATCGTGCAGTTCTCGCGCGTGCTCGCAACCGCCTGGGCCAAAGACAACATCCAGGTGAACGCGGTGCTGCCCGGCTGGATCGACACCGACCTCACCAAGACCGCGCGCCAGCAGGTGCAGGGCCTGCACGAGCGCGTCGTGGCACGCACGCCAGCCGGCCGCTGGGGCAATCCCGACGATTTCTCAGGCATCGCCGCCTTCTTGGCGTCGAGTGCGTCCGACTTCCTCACCGGGACCGCCATCCCGGTGGATGGCGGGTATTCCGTGCAGGGTTAGCTCGCGCGCAGACTTCGAAATCCGTCGCCCCTGTACGGGATGGCTATGAGGGCCCTGTATCCGCCCATAGGCCGGATGTAGTCGTGGAAGAGATCGCTGCGCAGGAGCTGCGCGCGGGATGACCGCGTCGTAATCAAAGCTGCGGCGCTCTGGAAAGCTCCGCATCATCGCCATAGCCATCGGTACGATGTCGTGGAAGCGCGTGAGGTTCACCGGGCCGACCCGCGCCGCGCCGACGAACGGAAAGCTCGATTCGGCGCCGTTCCGAACTATTCCGATCGCATGGTCGGCGCGCATCAATTCGCAAATTGAGGCAAATGCAGCTGACCAGGCGGCAGAATCCAGCGCGCCGTCATAGAGCTGATCGACGATTCGCCCGACCTAAAATCCACACGCACCTCTCGCAGGCCTCACGGATTGTTGACCTCAGCAGGGAGAGCGCGGTCCGGTCAAGCTCGCCTTGTTAATGAATTGTTTACCGATCGGGCGCTGAGTCATAGTCGACGCTGACGGGCGGGACAGCGGTTTCTCGGGCGTGTGGAGCGCGAGATGGATCGTCCCGTAGTGCTCGTGGTCGAAGATGAACCGATCGTGGCGATGCATATCGCCCGGATCGCGATCGAGACCGGATGCGAGCTTGGCGGCATCGCGGCTGCCGGCCCCGAGGCCCTATTGATTGCCGAATCGCGACCGCCCGCCATCGCCCTGATCGACGTGCGCCTGATGGGCCGGATGGATGGCATAGAGGTCGCCCGCAAGCTGCACGCCCAGTTCGGCACGCTCGCTATCTTCATCACCGCCGATGCACCGAGTCTGAGCTATCTGCCGCTCGGGTTTCCCTATGTAGCAGTGGTCGGCAAGCCGTTCTCGCACGAAGCGCTCGAGGACGCCCTTGCGGAGGCGCGCGTCAAGCTTGGCGCTGCTGCCTCCCCAGCATAGCCGTCCAACTCAGATATTCTCGTAGTCGCCGTGGCGGCCTTTGCCGTTCTTGAAGCGGGTGGCGCCGGCGACCCCTTCGTTCTTCAGGCAGGGCTGACCGTACCAGTATTCCTCGCGCATCGCTTCGCGCGTAGGTTTGCCCCAGGCGCGGTGCACTGAATTGCGGTCCGAGAGCATGCATTCGCGCGGGAACCGCGCGATCTCGTGCGCCAGCGCCTCGGCCGCCTGTCGCGACTGGCCCCTCGGCACCACGCGCTCGCACATGCCGATGCGCAGCGCCTCGTCGGCCATCACCTGGCGACCGGTCAGTATGATGTCGAGGGCGCGGCCCATGCCGACGATGCGCGGCAGCCGCACCGTGCCACCGTCGATCAGCGGCACGCCCCAGCGCCGGCAATAGACGCCGAAATAGGCGTCCTCCTCCATTACGCGGATGTCGCACCACAGCGCGAGCTCCATGCCGCCGGCGACCGCCGGACCGGCCACTGCGGCGATGACCGGCTTGGAAAGCTGCAGGCGCGAGGGGCCGAGCGGTCCTTGCGGCAGCTCGCCATTGCCGTTCTCGCGGAACGCGAAGTCCTCCATCCAGTCTTTGCCGTTGCTCTCCGACAGCGCCTTGAGATCGCCGCCGGCGCAGAAGGCGCCGCCCGCGCCCCAGAACACGGCGACCGCCGCATCGCGATCCTGCTCGAAGGCGAGGAACGCATCCACTAGCTTGCGCCCGGTCGGCGTGTCGACGCAGTTGCGCACCTCGGGTCGGTTGATGATCACCGTCGTCACGGGCCCGTTCTTCTCGACCAAAACCTGTTCCTTGCTTGCCGCGTTGCGTGCCGTTGCCATCGGCCTCTCCCTATGTCGTCTGTTTGAGCCGGGCGATCAGCCCGGCGATGTAGTGCTCGATCAGCATGTCGGGATCGCTGTCGAGCGTTTTGAGGCGGCCCGTGTGTGCCATCAGCAGCACGCCGGAGATGTGGCACATCGCGGCCACTGTCTCTCGGTGGGCGGCGAGGGGGCGAAGGGTGCCGAGCCGCATGATCGCGGCGCGGATACGCATCAGCACCGCAATCAGCTTCGAGTTCAGAGCGCGGTCGATCTCGCGCGATAGGCCGCGCGGCCGCATGCCCTGGAACAGGTAGAAGCCAAGCTCGAGTTCCTGCGGACGCTCGCGGTAGTAGTTGTAGAAGCCGCGGATGATGGCGCGCACGCGCGCCTCATCATCGGGTGCTTCGCGCGCGTCCGTCTCGACCGCCGCGCGCAAGGCGGTAAGCGAGTGCGCGAGAATGTCAGCGTAGATCGCTTCCTTGGTCGGGAAATACGAATAGACGGCGCCTGCGGTGTAGCCGGCTGCCTGGGCGATCGCGCGAATCGTCGCCCCCTCAAGCCCTGCGCGCGTGAAGATATCGGTGGCGGCGGCGAGGATGCGGGCCCGCTTGAAATCGCGGACAGCACCGCGCCTGAGATCGGCGACGCTGCCGTCATCAGGGAACGCTAGCTTTTTGATTGCCGCGCTTGCAGGCATGCTCCAATATATCGCTGCTCAGCAATTTAAACAATGTTCAAACTATCAAACATGTCCGCCTAGGAGCGCTGGCGCATGTCTCGCATCTCTGCTGCCAAGTTCATGGAAATCACCAGAAAGACCACGCCCTTGGCGGACGTCTTTGGTCTCGAAGTTCAGGCGCTGGACAACGGCCGCGCGCGCGTGCGCCTGCCGTTCCGCAGCGATTTCATGCGCGCAGGCGGCACAGTCAGCGGGCCCGCGATGATGATGCTGGCGGACTACGCGCTTTATGCCGTGATCATGAGCGTGGCCGAGAACGGCGAGGGCGCGGTCACAGCGAATCTGAACACCACATTCCTGCGCCGGCCAAAGCCGGTTGCGGTGATTGCAGACGCGCGTCTGATCCGCTGTGGCCGGCGCCTCGCATACGGCGAGGTGACGATGTTCTCCGAAGGCGAGGACGAAGAGCCCGTCGCCCATGCCACGGGCTCCTATGCGCTGCCGCCGGAGAAAACGTCATGAAATCAATAGGTAGCCGTCTTACTACAATGATACCGCTAAGCTAGTGCCCGAGGATTTCGACATTTTTCTGCGTTGACAGACGCGCCGACGATCACGATACTCCGCCGCCTTTGACGGACCGCCCGACGCGGTTCCGTCCCTTACGTGGTGCGAACATGAAGACGATGTCCCTCAGCGCCGAGGCTGCGGCGAAACAGAAGAATTGGGTCCTGATCGATGCCGAGAACGTGGTGCTCGGCCGGCTGGCCTCGGTCGTGGCGCTGCGCCTCAAGGGTAAGCACAAGCCGACCTACACGCCGCATGTCGATTGCGGTGACAACGTCATCGTCATCAATGCAGAGAAGGTGCGCGTCACCGGCCGCAAGATGACCGACCGCGTCTTCTACTGGTACACGGGCCATATCGGCGGCGTGAAGCAACGCACCCCACAGCAGACCCTGTCGGGCAAGCACCCGGAGCGGCTGATCGAGAAGGCTGTCGAGCGCATGCTGAAGAAGGAAAGCCCGCTGGCGCGCCGTCAGCTGAGCAACCTCAAAGTCTACAAAGGGGCCGAGCACCCGCACGCGGCGCAGAACCCGACCGTGCTCGACCTTGCCAAGATGAACCCGAAGAATAAGCGGAGCGCCTGATCATGGCGGAACGGACGACCACTCAGACCCGTACTCTCGCCGATCTGGCGCTAGCCACCGGCGCTGCCGCCGCGGCAGCGCGGGCTGAGCGCGAGCTGCCCGAGCCGCAGCGCGACGCGCAGGGCCGCTCCTACGCCACCGGCAAGCGCAAGAACGCCGTCGCGCGCGTGTGGGTGAAGCCCGGCAAGGGCAAGATCACGATCAACGGCCGCGACCAGCAGATCTATTTCGCGCGGCCGGTGCTGCGCATGATGATCCAGCAACCTTTCGTCATCGCCAACCGGGCCGGCCAGTTCGACGTCGAGTGCACGGTCACCGGCGGCGGTCTGTCGGGCCAGGCCGGTGCCGTTCGCCACGGCATCAGCAAGGCGCTAACCCTGTACGAGCCGGAGCTGCGGCCCTCGCTAAAGGGCGGCGGCTTCCTGACCCGCGACCCGCGCGTGGTCGAGCGCAAGAAGTACGGCCGCGCCAAGGCGCGACGCAGCTTCCAGTTCTCCAAGCGCTGATCGCATCGCGATCAGCCCCGGCGAGGGGCGTGTCTACAGGAAAGGGGCGCTCCTCATCGGAGCGCCCCTTTCGATTTTCG
>DATAAP010000616.1:0-1615 GCA_036260035.1 Alphaproteobacteria bacterium
CGCGCCCGTGCTTGCGGCGAATATAACCGGCTCGGCGGAATAGAGGTCCGGCAGCGGCGAAGGATATGTCTCCATGTCGACGCCCACCGGCCATTCCACCGCTAGATCGGTCAGCACTGGTTTTTCGAGCTTCTCGAAGAGCGCGGTCATGCGCTGCGTCACCTCGCCAAGCTTGTCGATGTTGGTGAAGGTGCCGCGGCCCGCCTGCGCCGCGCGCGACATGAACCACGAGTTCGGCGCCGAGCCAATGCCGATCGTGAAGAGGCGGCTGTCGCCAAGCCGCTCCTGGATGCGGCGGAACAGCGCGTCCTCGTTGCCGACGGCGCCGTCGGTCAGGAACACGACCTGCCGCACGCGGCCCGCCTTGCGCACGCCGTCGAGCGCGAGGTTGAGCGCCGACATCATCTCCGTCCCGCCGGTGGCACGCAGCGCCTCCACATAGTCATGCGCCATGCGCAGGGAGTCCGGAGCAACCGGCTGAGGGGCGCCGAACAGCACCGAGGCGGTCGAATTGAACTGGATGATGTTGAACGTGTCGCCAGGCTTGAGCCGGTCGAGGCCCATATGCAGCGCCGCCTTCGCCTGGCGGATCGACGTGCCCTCCATTGAGCCCGACGTGTCGATGACGAAGATCATCTCACGCGGCGGCAGGACGGATGCCTCGCCGGCCGGTGGCATCAGCATGACGAGAAGGTGCGTGCGGCCGTTGCGTTGCTCGGCAAAGAGGCCGGCGGTCGGCTCGGCGCCGGCAATGGGCCGCCACGTCAGCACGAAATCGCGGTCGGCGGGGACGGGCGTGTCGGCCAGCGCCACCAGCACGCGTCCGGAGGCATCCTCTTTGGTCGCGATCGCGTGCGTGTTGCTCTCGACTGCTGCGAGGCTGAAGCCGGCGTCGATATCGACCTGCAGGCTGACCGGGTTCCTGGCGCCTTCGCTGGGGTGGCTGACAGGCGGGGTGATCCGATGCGCATCGGGCACCTGCGTGGTCGGCGGCGACCAGCCGCGCGAAGCGACCTGCACCATCTCGCCGGGGATGTAACGGGGCGCTACGACCAGCGGAAAGCGCAGCGCGAAGCGGCCTTGGTCGTAGCGCAGCGATTCCTGGTACTCGATCTCGATCGTGACCTTCTCGCCGGGCCCGATATTGGCGACGGAGGTCGTGAAGATGTTCGGGCGTTCCTGTTCGACTAGGCCGGCGCGCTGGCCCTGCGCGCGCGCCTGCTGGTAGGCGCGCTGCGCCTGCTGGCGCTCCTCGATCGTGCCGGTGATGACGCGCTCGCCGATGGCCAGGCGCAGCCGGTCGACGGCCGAGTCCTGCGGCAGCGGGAAGACGTAGACGCCTTCGACCCAGTTGCCGCTTGTATTCTCGAACTGCTGCTTGACCACCGCGCGCGCGATCATGCCGCTGACGGCGATGCGCACATCCGTATTCACGAGCGGCGCTGCGACATACGTATGGTCGTCGTTACGGAAGAGCAGCCGCCCGCTCTCGGCGTCTCGCGGCCGTTCGGTGCGTCGCGCGTCCTCGGGCGTGTTCGCAAAGGCGATCTGCATCGGCGCGAGCAGGGCAAGAGTGATGACGAAAAGGAGCTGAAGCGGCCACGGTACGTGCGGC
>DATAAP010000617.1:0-8323 GCA_036260035.1 Alphaproteobacteria bacterium
GAGGGCGATGGCGAGAGCAAGGGCGATGCGCATGGCGATCCTCACAATCCGTAGGCCGCGGCGCTTTTCACCGAGCGGTGGAAGCGCAGCTTCTTCCAGTATTCGATCGGGTCCTTGGGCTTGACCAGCGCTCCCTTCGGCTGGTTGAGCCAGTCGTAGAGCCGCGTCAGCAGGAATCGCAGCGCGCTGCCGCGCGCGAAGAGCGGCAGGGCCGCGATCTCCGCGGGCTCCAGCTTGCGCACCTTGGTGTAGCCGCCGACCAGCCGGCGCGCCTTGGTGGCGTTGAAGCTGTTGTCCGGCTCGAAGCACCAGGCGTTCAGGCAGATCGCCAGATCGTAGGCGAAGAAGTCGTTGCAGGCGAAATAGAAGTCGATCATGCCCGATAGCTTGTCGTGCATGAAGAACACGTTGTCGGGGAATAGGTCGGCATGGATTACGCCGGCCGGCAGCTCGCGCGGCCAGTTCATCGCCGCATATTCGAGCTCGCGCGTGATGTCGTCGGCGAGGCCCTTTTTCACGGTGTCGGCGCGGCCGTTGCAGGACTGGTAGAGCTGCTTCCAGCCTTCGAGCGACAGCGCGTTCGGCCGCTTCATCTCGAAGGACGCGCCGGCGAGGTGCATGCGCGCGAGATACTCGCCCACCGGCCCGCAATGCTCCGGATGGATGCGGCGCGGCCACATGCCTTTCAGGAAGCTGATGATCGCGGCGGGGCGCTTGGCCAGCTCGCGGATCACCTTGCCGTCCTTGCCGTGGATCGGCGTCGGGCAGGGAATCCCTGCGCGCGCCAGGTGCTCCATCAGGCCGAGGAAGAACGGCAGGTCGGCCTTGGCGACGCGCTTCTCATATAGCGTCAGGATGTAGGTGCCGCGGTCGGTCTGCAGCAGGAAGTTGGAGTTCTCGACGCCCTCAGCGATGCCTTTGCAGGCGAGCGGCTCGCCGATATCGTACTGGGCGAGGAACGCCTCCAGCGCGTCATCATCGACTTCGGTGTAGACCGCCATGCGCCCCCGCGGATTCGGTCAACCCGCCAGCACGCGCGGCAGGTTGAAATGCACGTCCTCGTCGGTGACGCGCACCTCCTGGACCGTGACATCGAAGCGCGCGCGGCAGGCGTCGATCACTTCTTGCACGAGCACCTCGGGTGCCGAGGCGCCGGCCGACAGACCGAGCCGCCGCACGCTGGCAAGGAACGCCCAGTCGATATCTGCGGCGCGCTGCACCAGCATGGCGCGGCTGCAGCCGGCGACCTTCGCCACTTCGACCAGCCGCATCGAATTCGATGAGTTCGGTGCACCGACGACCAGCAGTGCGTCAGCCGCTGCTGCAAGCGCCTTGATGGCCGCTTGGCGGTTGGTCGTGGCGTAGCAGATGTCCTCACGCCGCGGGCCGACGATGGCGGGAAACCGCCGCTGCAGCACGGCCACGATCGCGGCCGTATCGTCGACCGACAGCGTGGTCTGGGTAATGAAGGCGAGCTTGGCCGGGTCGCGAATCTCGACGCGCTCGGCCTGTGCAAGGTCTTCGACCAGCGTAACCGCGCCAACTGGCAACTGGCCCATCGTGCCGACCACCTCGGGATGGCCCTTATGGCCGATCAGGATGATGTGACGGCCGGCCTCGAAATGGTGCTCGGCCTCGCGATGCACCTTGCTGACCAGCGGGCAGGTTGCATCGACATAGAAAAGCCGGCGCCGCTCCGCTTCCGCCGGCACAGCCTTCGGCACGCCATGCGCCGAGAAGACAACCGGCACGCCCTCCGGCACCGCGGTCAGCTCGTCGACGAAGACGGCGCCTTTGGCCTCCAGGCTCTCGACGACGTAGCGGTTGTGGACGATCTCGTGTCGGACATAGACGGGCGGGCCGAAACGCTCGAGGGCGCGTTCGACGATCAGGATGGCGCGGTCGACCCCGGCGCAAAAGCCGCGCGGGGATGCCAGCAAGACGGTCAGCGGCGGGCGGCCGCCCGAAGCGTCAGCCATCCCGCGAAATCCGCCCGCGCGGTGCTTGAGGAATCATGGTCGCTTCTCTAAAGTCCAATCACGACAAGAATTTGGCGCGACCTTACCGCTTCCCTTCGCCGCCGCAAAGCCCCGTGGATTAGCCGAGAATGGCCGACCCGATCCCCGCGCAGAAGGCGCCCTACGGCGTCGATGTCGAGCCGGGACGCACCTATCTCTGGTGCGCCTGCGGACGGAGCAAGAAACAGCCCTTCTGCGACGGCAGCCATGCTGGCGCCGGCCTCCAGCCCGTCGCCTACAAGGCGACCGAGCCCAAGAAACTGTGGTTCTGCGGCTGCAAGATGACTGCGGCCAAGCCGTTCTGCGACGGCACCCACAACAAGCTTGCCTGAGCGTTCCGAGATCCAATTTCCCCATGCGCACCGCCCGATTTTTTGTCCCGCTGCTGCCGGTCATCGCCGCCGCGGCACTGCTCTCCGCCTGCAACCGCACGCCGCCCGCGTGCCCGCGCGCCAGCATCATCAGCGACGGCTCCACGGTCACTAAATTCCGCGAGGGGACGGGCCGCGACCTGACCGATGTCGTAATGCAGGGAGAGATCGTCGATGTCGCGGTCGAATGCGACTACGACCGCCGCGGTGTCGACGTGGCGCTGCAGGTGGCGATCGCGGCGACGCGCGGGCCTGCAGACCGCAGCCGCGTCGCCGAATTCGATTATTTCGTCGCGATCGCCGATCCGCAGCGCAACATCCTCGCCAAGGAGGTGTTCCGCGTGCGCTTCCAGTTCCAGCAGAACCAGGCGCGTACCGGCATCGTCGAGGATATCGAGCCGCGGATTCCGCTCAAGAGCCGCGCCGAGGGCGTCGAGTACCAAATCATCGTCGGCTTCCAGCTCACCCCCGAAGAGATCGAGTGGAACCGCAACCAGCGCCCGCGGTGATCGTGCGCGAGCGCCGGACAGCATCGCCATCTGGGGGCGGTTGACTTCCGTATTCGCCCGTCTATCGTGATGGCGCCCGGCCCTATTGGCGAGCGATGCTGTCCCGCTATCTTTCCGACTTTTTCGATCGCATCGTTTGTCGGCCTGCGCAAAGCTGGCGTCCCCGGGTTCAAATAGAGAGCTCGGGATGACTGACGCGTCGCGACCTGCGCGCACCGCTTCGCATCTCAGTCCCGCGGGGCGTCTGGCGTACGGATTGTCGCAGGCGGCGCGGGTGGCGTGGTTCTATACGCAGTATCGAATGGCTGCGCGGCGCGTGGCGCGGGGCCCCAGGCGCAGCGGGAAGCCGCCGCGCGGCATGCCGTCGACCGGTGACGTGCTCGGGCGTCTCCACGACCTCATGCTGCGCGATCTCGCCAACATCGAGGCGGGAATCTACGGAATGCCGCACGACTGGCTGCCGCGGCCACTCTCAGTGCTGCGTGCGAGCCGGCTTTTCTTCGCCGATCTGGTGGCAGTTGATCGGCGGCGACGGGCGCGTCTGGTCGACGAAGTCTACGACCAGAGCCGGCGCAATCGCGCCAAGCGGTCCTATCCGCGCTACTACCTCCAGAACTTTCACTTCCAGACCGACGGTTATCTGAGCGACGTCTCGGCCGAGCTCTACGACTATCAGGTTGAGGTCCTGTTCTATGGCGCAGCAGACGCGATGCGCCGCCAGGCGCTCGTGCCGTTGCGCGACTTTCTCGCGCCGCGGCGGCTGGCGGAGACATCCCTGCTCGATGTCGCCGCCGGAACCGGCCGCTTCCTTACATTCGTCAAGGACACCTATCCGGACCTGCCAGTGATCGCGCTCGACCTGAGCCCGTACTATCTGAGGCGCGCGCGAGCCGTTCTGGCGCGGGAATCACGCAGATGGTTCATCAACGCGCCGGCCGAGATGATGCCCCTCAAGGATGCCAGCATCGATGTAGCCACCTGCGTGTACTTGTTCCACGAACTACCGCCGCGGGTGCGGCTGCGCGTGGCCCGTGAGATCGCCCGCGTTCTGAAGCCGGGAGGCCGGCTGATCTTCGTCGATTCGCTGCAGCATGGCGACGACCAGCTGTTCGACCCGTTGCTCGATCTCTTTCCAATGGCTTATCACGAGCCGTACTACCGCAGCTTCGCGCGAACCAACCTGAACCGGCTGTTTGCCGATGCCGGCCTGACCTGCACCAGCGCAGACGTCGCGTTCTTTTCCAAGGTCATGGTGCTCGAGAAGCCGAGCTGAGCGCGCTCGCCGGAGCGGGCTAGCGGCTGGCGGCTGGCGCCTGATGCGGGCGGCAACGCGACGTATTGCGCTCCGCATTGACTTCCGCGACCGCCCCTCTATGGTGATGCCGCCCGGAAGGGCCCCCAGCGCGGGAGAGACCGGCTTTGCCGGCGCCGAAGGAGCAACCGCCCCGGAAACTCTCAGGCAGAAGGACCGCGTCAGGGGAGAACTCTGGAAAGCAGGCGAGACAGGCCAAGGCCTGAGCGCCTCACCGAAGATGTAAGCGGCGGCCGACGGCCTCCCCGCGAATCTTTCAGGTCCAAGGACAGAGGGGGCGTCCCGGCTGCAGCGTCAGCCGGCTCGATGCCCTGTCCGGAGGACCATGACCGATACCGCCACACTCCACCGTACGCCGCTGCATGCGCTGCACGTCTCGCTGGGCGCCAAGATGGTGCCGTTCGCGGGTTACGACATGCCGGTGCAGTATCCCACCGGCATCATCGCCGAGCACCAGCACTGCCGGACTGCTGCGGCGCTCTTCGACGTCTCGCATATGGGCCAGGTGCGGCTCGACGGTACCGACGCCGTCGCGGCGCTGGAGACGTTGGTGCCGGGCGACGTCGCGGCACTGGCGCCGACGCGTACACGCTACACCATGTTCACGTTGGACGACGGCGGCATCATCGACGATCTGATGGTCACCAACGCCGGCGATCATCTCTTCATGGTCGTCAATGCTGGTGGCAAGGCGGAAGACATCGCGCATATGCGTGAGAAGATCGGTAAGCGTGTGAAGATCACGCCGCTGGAGGACCGTGCACTACTCGCGTTGCAAGGGCCGCACGCCGCGCAGGTAATGGCGCGCTTGGCGCCACCGACTGCGTCGATGAAGTTCATGAGCTTCGCGACCGCGACGATCGACGGCATCGCCTGCTTCGTCACGCGCTCGGGCTACACGGGCGAGGACGGCTACGAGATCTCGGTGCCGGCCGACAAGGCGGAGCGCTTCACCCGCAAGCTCCTCGAGCAGCCGGAAGTTAAGCCCGCCGGACTCGGTGCGCGCGACTCGCTACGCCTCGAGGCGGGCCTGTGTCTCTACGGCCACGACATCGACCGGACGACTACGCCGGCGGAAGCCGATCTCGGCTGGACGGTCTCGAAGCGGCGGCGCGCGAGCGGCGGCTTTCCCGGCGCCAAACGCATTCTCGGCGAGCTCGCGAACGGGCCGCAGCGCCTGCGCGTCGGCATCCTGCCCGACGGCCGTGCGCCCGCGCGCGAGCACACGAAGATCACCGACATGCAGGGCAACGCGATCGGCGAGATCACCAGCGGCGGCTTCGGCCCGACCGTCGGCGGTCCCGTCGCCATGGGCTATGTCGCGCGTGCGCACGCAAAGCCGGGCACGCAAGTCCAGCTCGTTGTGCGCGATGTGCCGCGGCCCGCGAAGGTCGTAACGCTGCCGTTCACGCCGCACCGCTATTTCAAGGGATGAAGAACAGGGGAAAACATGGCTGAATTGCGATTCACCAAAGAGCACGAATGGATCCGCGTCGAGGGCGACATCGGCACGGTCGGCATCAGCAACTACGCGCAGGAGCAGCTCGGCGACGTCGTCTATGTCGAGGTGCCGAGCGTCGGCAAGAAGGTGAGCAAGGGCGGTGAGGCCGCGGTCGTCGAATCGGTCAAGGCGGCGAGCGAGGTCTATGCGCCCGTGACCGGCGAGATCACCGAGGCGAACGACAAGCTGAGCGCCGAGCCCGCGCTGGTGAACTCATCGCCGATGGGCGACGGCTGGTTCTTCAAAATGAGAGTCGCGAACAAGAGCGAGCTCGCCGAGCTGATGGACGAGGCCGCATACAAGAAGTTTGTCGAAGGGGCGAAGTGAGAGTGCAGAGCCGAGCCTCCGCATCGACCATTGAACCGAAGGATTGACGATGCGCTACCTGCCGAATACCGAATACGACCGCCGCTCGATGCTTGCCGCCATCGGGGCGCCGAATGTCGAGGCGCTGTTCAAGGACGTGCCGCCGGCCGCTCGCCTGACCAAGCCTGTCGACCTGCCCAACAAGAAGAGCGAGATGGAGGTCGAGCGCGCGCTCGCGGTGATGGCGGCGAAGAACCGCAGCGCCGGCTCGATGGCGAGCTTCATCGGCGCGGGCGCCTACCGCCACCATGTGCCGGCGGCCGTCGACCACCTGATCCAGCGCGGCGAGTTCCTGACCTCGTACACGCCCTACCAGCCCGAGATCACGCAGGGCACGTTGCAGGCGCTGTTCGAATTCCAGACCCAGGTGGCGCTGATCACCGGCATGGATGTGGCGAACGCGTCGATGTATGACGGCGCCACGTCCTGCGTCGAGGCGGTGATGATGGCGAACCGGCTAACGAAACGCGGCCGCGCCGTGCTGTCGGGCGGCCTGCATCCGCATTACCGCGAGGTTGTCGAGACGCATGCCCGTCTGACCGGCTTCAAGGTCGCGGCCGCAACGCCCGACCCGCGCGGGGCCGAGGACCTCGCATCGATGATCGATGCAGAGACGTCCTGCGTCGTGGTGCAGAACCCATCGGTGTTCGGGCAGATCCGCGACCTCAAGCCGCTTGCCGCGAAGGCACAGGCGGCGGGCGCGCTGCTGATCGTCGTCGTTACGGAAGTCGTCTCACTCGGCGCGCTCGAATCGCCGGGTGCGATGGGCGCCGACATCGTTGCGGCGGAGGGCCAGTCGATCGGGAATGCGCTGAATTTCGGCGGACCCTATGTCGGCCTGTTCGCGACCCGCGACAAATACGTGCGGCAGATGCCTGGAAGGCTCGCGGGCGAGACGGTCGATGCCGACGGCCACCGCGGCTGGGTGCTGACTTTGTCCACGCGCGAACAGCACATCCGCCGCGAGAAGGCGACCTCCAACATCTGCACCAATTCCGGCCTGTGCGCGCTCGCCTTCACCATACACATGTCGCTGCTGGGCGAGACGGGCTTCACGAAGCTGGCGGCGCTCAACCATGCGCGCGCAGTGCAGCTCGCGGAGAAGCTCAGCACGGTGAAAGGCGTCGAGCTGATCAACGACACCTTCTTCAACGAATTCACCCTGAAGCTCTCCAAGCCCGCGGAGGGCGTGGTCGAGCGGCTGGTGAAGAAGGGCGTGCTCGCCGGCGTGCCTGGCGCGCGGCTGTGGCCGAAGAACAAGGAGCTAGCCGATCACCTGATCGTCGCCGCGACCGAGACCAACACCGAGGCCGATATGGATCTCTTCGCCCGCTCGCTCGGGGAGGTGCTGTAATGGACATGTCGCAAGGCCGCATCACGCGCGAGGCCGCCAACACCGACATCGCGCCGGTCGAGACCGCATCGGGCCACCGCGCCTTGCTGCAGGAAGAGCGGCTGCTGTTCGAGCAGGGCCGCGACGGACGCGTCGGCGTCGATCTGCCCGACGTGCCTGATGTGCCGAGCCGCCTTGGCAGCTTGAAGCGCAAGGGCGCCATGGGCCTGCCCGACCTCAGCGAGCCGCAGGTGATCCGCCACTTCACGCGGCTGTCGCAGAAGAACTACGCGATCGACACCGGGCCGTATCCGCTCGGTTCGTGCACGATGAAGCACAACCCGCGCCTCAACGAGAAGATGGCGCGGCTGCCCGGCTTCGCCGACATCCACCCGCTGCAGCCCGAGAGCACGGTGCAGGGGGCGCTCGAGCTGATGGACACGCTCGCGCACTGGCTCAAGACGCTCACCGGCATGCCGGCGGTGGCGCTGTCACCGGGGGCGGGCGCGCATGGCGAGTTCTGCGGCATGGCGGCGATCCGTGCGGCGCTCGATGCGAAGGGAGGCAAGAACCGCAAGCGCGTGCTCGTGCCTGAATCGGCGCACGGCACCAACCCGGCGACGGCCGCGGCTTTGGGCTTCACCGTCGATGCGATCCCGGCCAACGAGCGCGGCCGCGTCGACCTCGAGGCATTCAAGGCGAAGCTCGGACCCGACGTCGCGGCGATCATGCTGACCAACCCGAACACCTGCGGCCTGTTCGAGCCGGACATCGTCGAAATCGCGAAGGCGATCCACGAGGCGGGCGGGTACTTCTACTGCGACGGCGCCAACTTCAACGCCATCGCTGGCGTGGTGCGCCCGGCCGATCTCGGCATCGACGCGATGCACATCAACCTGCACAAGACCTTCTC
>DATAAP010000618.1:0-1580 GCA_036260035.1 Alphaproteobacteria bacterium
ACCATTCAGCTCAAGGCGGCGGGCTATGAGTCAATAGAGTTCGAGCGCATCGATGCGAAGGTGATGGTCGGACGCGACATCGACGATGCCGTCGATTTTCAGCTCGCGCTCGGGCCGGCGGGAGAAGTCTATCGCGAGGCCGGCGCCGACGCGGAGCGCCAGCGCGCCGCCATTACATCGGCGCTCGCTGCGGAGCTTGCGCGCTACAGGACCGACCAAGGCATCTACATGGATTCGAGCTCATGGAAAGTCACGGCGCGCAATCCGCGGTGAAGGATTTGTTTTCGAAACCGTCTCGCCGGCTGAGCTAAGAAGCCTAGATCCTCATCGCAAGCTTGCGGCCCTCATAGATCGCCATGACGGCAGTGCGCGCCGCAATAGCATCGCCGATGATCCGGTGCGCAATTCCGGTGGCTTCAAGTCCTTGCGCGAGGGCGGTGTCCGGCGCATTGGTCGTGGCAATGACGAGGCTGTCCGCCTCGACGCGCACATCCTCAGCGCCGAAGACCTTCACCGTGGCGGCATTGCCGTGCCATTCGCTCACCGCGGCTTCGGTGATGAGATTGGCGCCGAGTTCGCGCAGGCGCTGGCGCAGCTGCACATCGGCATTGGTGCGCGCCATCTCTGCCATCACCGCCGGGGCGGGCGTCACGACCGTCACCTCATGGCCAAGCTCCGCGATGTGGAGCGCCGTGCCGCCGCCCTTCCAATTGGCGCCCTCGTCGAGAACGAGAACGTGGCGTCCTAGCCGCGCGGCCCGGCTCATGACGTCCTCCGCTGACCACACATTGCCGCGCTCGATTCCGGGCAGGCTGTCGAGATGCGGAAGCGCGCGCTGGAAACCGTTGCCGGTCGGCTGCGAGCCCGTGGCGATGATCACCTCATCAGCGTCATAGGCCAAGACATCTGACGGCTCTACGTAGGTGTTGAGCATCACCCTGACCTGCAGCTTCTCGAGTTGGCGCTCATACCATTCGATGAAATCGAGGATCTGGCGGCGGCGCGGCTGCAGTCCGGCGAGATGGAACTGGCCGCCGAGCCTGCCGGTGGCCTCGATCAGGGTAACGCGGTGGCCGCGTTCCGCCGCGACGCGCGCCGCCTCGAGGCCGGCGACGCCGCCGCCGACAACGAGAATCTTTTTCGGCTGCGCGGCGGGCTCAAAGCGGTCGCCGCCCCACTCGAACTCGCGGCCGGCGGAAGGATTGATCAGGCACGAGATCCAGTAATCGCGAAAACGCCTGCCCCAGCACATCTGGTTGCACGAAAGGCACGGCCGGATGTCCTCAGGCCTTCCCGCCTTGGCCTTGTTGGCGAGATGCGGGTCAGCGATCTGCCCACGCACGATCGACACCAGGTCGGCCTGGCCTGAGGCGATCACATATTCGGCGTTTTCCGGCGTGCGGATGTGGCTCTCGGCCTGGACCTTCGCGTGCCTCACCACGCTCTTCAGCGCTTCGGCATAGGGCACGCCCAGCTTGTCGGCGAAGAACACATTGGGGATGATGCCGGTGAAATCGAAATAGCTGCCGGTGCCGCAGGTCACGTAGTCCATGAGACCACGCGCGTCATGCCAGGCGACG
>DATAAP010000619.1:0-8758 GCA_036260035.1 Alphaproteobacteria bacterium
TGCGCATAGCCGGCAACTCCGGCTCGAGGACCTCCATCCACTGATCCCAGGCGATGTCGCTAAGATAACGCGGGTTGATCCGGATGCGCGGATTGGCCATGATTGCTTTCCGATTGTGCGGTTGGCTGTTACGGTTGCTACCCCGAATAGGCGTAGATTCTATCGATCACCTGGTCAACGCGGGAACCGAGATCGGGCCAAAATGCCCGGCGCGCAAGGCGGGCGGCGCACTATACGTTGCCCGCAGTTCGCCGCGACGGCGGCGGAAGCGCAGGCCGGCCGGCGAAGAATGCAAGAGACGGCCTTCGGATCCTCGACCCTGCCGCGTCGACTTCTCTTATCATTGAAGGGAAATACTCGATTTGGGGTCGTGAACCGTCGCTCCGGGCGCAATCATAGCCAACGGTCGAACATCCTCGACGCGGCGGGGACCGCAAGGGTAGAACCCTCCCATGTGCGGCATCGCGGGCATGATCGACCGGCGCGCTGCGACTTCTCCTGAGTCGCTGCAGCAGATCGGCCGTGCCATGTCCGACACATTGCTCCACCGCGGGCCCGACGCGGGCGGTGTCTGGACCGACGCGGCCGCTGGCATCGCTTTGGGCCATCGCCGCCTCTCGATCATCGATCTCTCGCCGGGCGGCGCCCAGCCGATGGTCTCGGCGAACGGCCGCTACGTAATCTCCTATAACGGCGAGATCTTCAACTTCGTCGAGCTTCGCGCGGAGCTTGAGCGGCTCGGCGTCAAGTTCCGCGGCGGCTCCGACACAGAGGTCATCATCGAGGGCGCCGCGCGCTGGGGTCTCGCCGCGACGGTCAAGCGCCTGATCGGCATGTTCGCCTTTGCGCTGTGGGACCGCGAGACGCGCACCATCTCCCTGGTCCGCGACCGCCTCGGTATCAAGCCGGTCTATTATCTCGCGAGCGAGTCGTTGTTCGCCTGCGGCTCGGAGCTGAAGGCGTTTCGCGTCTGTCCGGGCTGTAGCGCGACGCTCGACCGCAACGCGCTCGCCGCATACCTGCGCGTCGGCTACGTGCCGCAGCCCTACAGCATCTATCGCGAGATCCGCAAGCTGCCACCAGGCACGATCCTTAGCCTCGCGCCCGGCAAAATGCCGGAGATCGAGCCGTTCTGGGACGCCCGCGCGGTGGCGGTGAACGGCTATGCGAAGTGGCGCAATCCGCCGGACGAAGGCGAGGCGGTCGAGCGGCTCGACGCGCTGCTGCGCGATGCTGTGCGGCGGCGCATGGTCGCCGACGTGCCGCTCGGCGCGTTCCTGTCGGGCGGCATCGACTCGTCGACAGTGGTTGCGCTGATGCAAGCCGAGAGCAACCGGTCGGTGCGGACGTTCTCGATCGGCTTTCACGAGCAGGGCTATGACGAGGCGGCGCACGCCAAGGCGGTCGCCGCGCATCTTGGCACCGACCATACCGAGCTGTACGTCGAGCCGGGCCATGCCTTCGACGTGATTCCGAAACTGGCAGACTGGTACGACGAACCGTTCGCCGATTCTTCGCAGATCCCGACCTTCCTCGTCTCAGAGATGACGCGCCGCCATGTGACGGTCGCGCTGTCCGGCGACGGCGGCGATGAGCTGTTCACGGGCTATAACCGCTATTTCTGGGGTGAGACGCTGTGGAAGCGCTTCAGCCGCATTCCGACGCCGCTGCGCCGAGCAATCAGCGCTGCCCTCCGCGCGCTGCCGCCGACGGCGTGGGACCGCCTCCTCGCTGTCGTACCGGATCGCGTGCGCCCGCCGCAGCCCGGCGACAAGCTGCACAAGCTGGCCGGGATGCTCGATCATGATGGGCCGCAGGCCATCTACAAGAGTCTGATCTCCATATGCGACCCGGAGAGCCTGGTCATCGGCGGGCACGAGCCGAAGAACGTGCTGACGGACGAGAGCGTCGCGCGCGACATTCCCGACTTCTCCGCCTGGATGCAGTTCGTCGACACGGTGACGTACCTGCCCGACGACATCCTGACCAAGGTCGATCGCGCCACAATGGCCGTCAGCCTCGAAGGACGCGTGCCGTTGCTCGATCATCGCGTGGTGGAATATGCGTGGACGCTGCCGCTATCGCTGAAGATTCGCGACGGCAAAGGCAAGTGGGCGCTGCGGCAGGTGCTGAAGCGCTATGTTCCCGAGACGCTGATCGACCGCCCGAAGATGGGATTCGCCGTGCCGATCGATTCCTGGCTGCGCGGGCCGTTGCGCGACTGGGCAGAGGAATTGCTGGCACCGCGCGCGCTCGCCGCGGACGGTATTCTGCGCCCTGAGCCGATCACGGCAATGTGGCGCGAGCATCTGAGTGGGCGCCGCAGCCGGCACTACCAGCTCTGGGTCGTCCTGATGTTCCAGGCCTGGCGCCACCGCTGGGCATAACCCAACTCGGCGAGGCGACCGCGCCTTGAAGATCTGCCAGCTCTGCGCCGTCGATTTCACGCTCTATCACTTTCTGCTGCCGCTGATGCGGGCGATGCGCGAGAAAGGGCACGAGGTCGTCGGCGTATGCAGCGATGGGCCGCTCGTCGCGCGGGCGCGCGCCGAGGGTTTTCGCATCGAGGCGACCCCGATTGTGCGCGGCTATAACCCGCTCGAGCACTGGAAGACCTTCGGCGCGCTGGTGCGGCTCTTCAGGGCCGAGCGCTTCGACCTCTTGCACGTCCACACCCCCGTTGCGGCACTCATCGGCCGGCTCGCGGCGGCCCGTGCTGGCGTGCCGACCGTGGTCTACACGGCGCACGGATTTTATTTCCACGAGCGGATGCCGCTCTGGAAGCGCGCACTGTTCGGCGGCCTCGAATATCTCGGCGGCCGCTTCACCGACATCCTGCTCACGCAGTCCGCGGAGGACGCCCAGACGGCGCGCCGCTTCGGCTTGTGCCGCGGCGGCATCGTCGAGGCGATCGGCAACGGCTCCGATCCGCAGCGATTCCATCCTGTTGCGGCCGATGCGCCGGAACGGCTCGCGTTGCGGCAGTCGCTCGGCGTGGATGAGCGAAGGCCCGTGGTCGCGATGATCGGCCGCCTCGTCGCCGAGAAGGGATATCCCGAGCTCTTCGCTGCGATGCGCGATGTCGATGCGCAGCTCTGGGTCATCGGCGAACGGCTGAAAAGCGACCACGCGCAGCCGATCGACGCCCTAATCGACGCAGTTCAGCGGGACCCCATCCTCGGCAGACGAGTCCAGTTCCTCGGCTACCGCCAGGATGTTCCCGCTTTGCTGCGCGCGGCCGACATCTTCGCGCTCCCCTCGCACCGCGAGGGCATGCCGCGCTCCATCATCGAAGCAATGCTCTCCGGACTTCCCGTGGTCGCCACCGACATCCGCGGCTCGCGCGAAGAAGTCATCGACGGCGAGTCGGGCTATCTGGTCCCGCTCGGCGACGTGCAGGCGCTCGCGCGCGCCCTGCAACGGCTCGCCGCCGATCAGGCGTTACGCAAGTCGTTTGGGCAGGCCGGGCGGGAACGCGCGGCCGAACTGTTCGACGAACGCAAGATCGTCGCGCGGCAGCTCGCGCTGCTGAAACTGTGACATGAAAGTCGCGCTGCTCGGCGCCACCTCGAAGACCGGACGCTATGTCGTCCCGGTCCTCTGTGATCATGGCCACACGGTCGTCGCGATCGGCCGCGATACGGCCAAGCTCGGCGCACTGGACCGCCGTGCCCGCGCGGTCCATACCGATATCACCGATGCGGCGTCCTTGCGTGCGGCGCTTGAAGGCGTCGAGTGCGTCGCGAGCCTCGCCCATGCGCGCTACACGGCAGAGATTCTCGCCGCCCTCCCAGCGACATGCCGGCGCGTCGTGCTGACCGGCAGTGTGCGCAAGTTCACGCAGCTGCCCGATCCGGCTGCCGATGCAGTGCGCGCCGGCGAGGCCCGGCTGCTCGCATCCGGGCGGGCCGGCGTCATGCTGCATCCATCGATGATCTACGGCGCGCCGGAGGAGCGGAATGTCAACCGCATCCTCACATTGCTGGCGCGCTTTCCCGCCTGGCTGCCCGTGCCGGTGCCGCTGCCCGATGGCGGCCGGAACACGGTGCAGCCGGTCTTCGTCGACGACATGGTCGCGGCGGTGGTCGCGGCCATCGAGAAGCCGGAGGCGGAAGGCCCGCCGGTGGTGGTCGCCGGCCCGCGCGCGATCACCTACCGCGAGATGGTCGAGCGCTGCGCTGCCGTCGTCGGCCGCCGCGTAGTGATCCTTCCGCTGCCCTTATCATTCCTCAAGGCCGCCCTGCGCCTTGTTTCGCGCCTCGGCATCAGGCTGCCATTCACGCCCCAGGAGCTGGTGCGCGCGACCGAAAACAAATCCTTCGATGTCAGCGCATTAGAGCAGCGGCTGGGGATCCGCCCGCGCCCCTTCGAGGCGGGGCTCACGACCGTCATGGGCCGCCGCGCGGCGGCTCAAAAACTGGACGCCCGCTCGGGGGCGGACTAGAACACGGCTGACGCACGTTATCCCGCCGACATCTTCGGATCCGACCGCGTGAACATTAACGAATATCTCGTTCGCGACAGCGACACCCTTGCCAGCGCCTTGCGCGTCATCGATCGCAACGGACTGGGCCTCGCGTTCGCCGTCGATAGCGAGGGAAGGCTGCGCGGCGCCCTCAGCAGTGTCGCCATCCGGGAGCAGTTGTCCAAGGGCGGCTCTCTTGACGCGCGGGTTGCGACTGCCATGACGACGGCCGAGTGTGCGCCCGCCGACAGCGATGCGGAGACGATCGCCCAGCGGATCAACGGCGTCGGTCATATTGTCGCACTGCTCGACGCAGAACGGCGGCCGATCGAATTCGCCTCGCCGGCGCGGCCGCAGCGAATTCCGGTGGCGGAGCCGGCGCTGCTCGGCAATGAGCTGAAATATGTCACCGAGTGCATCACGACGAACTGGATCTCGTCGCAGGGCAGCTTTGTGCGGCGCTTCGAGACGGAGTTCGCGGCGCGTCTCGGCGTTCCGCACGCGCTCGCAGTGTCCAACGGGACGGTCGCGCTGCATCTGGCGCTGAAGGCTTTCGAAATCGGCCCCGGCGACGAGGTGATCGTCCCCGACCTCACTTTCGCCGCGACGATCAACAGCGTCCTCCACGCAGGCGCTACGCCGGTCATCGTCGACGTCGATCCGCTCACCTGGAACATCGACCCAGCGGCGATTGCGGCCGTTATCACGCCGCGCACGCGCGCGATCATGCCGGTGCATCTTTACGGGCAGCCCGCCGATATGGACGCGATCATGGCGCTCGCCGAGCGTCATGCGCTAATCGTCATCGAGGACGCGGCCGAGGCGGCCGGCGCCCTCCATAAAGGCCGCCCCTGCGGCTCGATCGGCCACGCCGGCACGTTCAGCTTTTTTTCCAACAAGGTCATCACGACCGGCGAAGGCGGCATGGTCGTGCTGCGCGACGAGCGTGCGGCCGAACGCGCCCGCCGCCTGCGCGATCATGGCATGAGCGCGGCCAAGCGCTACTGGCACGACGAGGTCGGGTTCAACTACCGCCTGACCAACCTGCAGGCTGCGATCGGCTGCGCACAGCTCGAGCAGTTCGACGGGTTCCTGCAGCGCAAGCTAGCCATTGCACAGGCCTATCGCGCGCGGCTTGAACGCGTTGGCGGGCTGCGGCTTCCGGCGGAGATCGACGGTATGCGCAACAGCTACTGGATGGTTTCGCTGATCGCGGAGCTCGAGGGCACCGGACTCGACCGCGATGCCTTCATGGCGCGCCTCGGCAAAGCCGGAATCGAGACGCGTCCGCTCTTCTATCCGCTGCACGAAATGCCACCCTATCGCGCGTATGCCGGCAATCGCGCATTTCCGAATGCCACCCACCTGTCCGCCCATGGCCTGAGCCTGCCTTCGGGCGTGACGCTGAAAGACGCGCAGCTCGACTATGTGTGCGGCGTGATCGAGCGCTGCCTGACGGCGCGGTCGCTGGTGCGGCGCACGGGAACGGCGTAGTCTCCGCTTCGTCTCGTCCGATCCGAGCCCGACCGGCGGGCTCATCCTTGATGAAGCGTTTCCTGGATCCAGCCCGCTCCCTGCAGCTCGTTGCGCTCTTGACGCCGCCGTTAGCGGTCGTAGCACCGCTGTCGCTGGCAGTCGTATTGCCGCTCGCCGCGTTGACTGCCGGGCTCGCGGCGTGGCGCGGCGGTGCGCTTGGGCTTCCACCGCGCGGCGCAGCGCTCGTAATGCTCGCCGCATTGGCGTGGAGTGGCGCCAGCGCCGTGTGGGCTTTCGAGCCGGCGCTTGTGAGATCCGTCTGGTTTCAGATCGCCGGGCTGGCGGTGGCTGGCCTAGCCTTGCTCGGTGTTGCGCTGCGTCTGGAAGATGATCGTCGCACAGCGATCGGATCCGCGCTCGCGATTGGCCTCGTCATCGCGTTGACGATGCTCTGTCTCGAATGGGCGAGTGTCCGCCTGTTCGACTCTTCGTTGATGGCAACGTTTCACACCCGCCGTCCTTTCAGCTCTGCTGCGTTTAATCGCGGTGTGGCTACGCTTTCGATTCTCGTCTGGCCAGCGGCGCTCGCGGTGTGGCGCCGCCATGGCGCGCTTGGCGCCACGGCGCTGATCCTGGCCACCTTCGTCGTGCTCACGCGCTTCGACAGCATGGCCGCGATCGTCGCTATGAGCGCCGGGACCGCGATTGGCGCGGCCGCGTTCTGGCGCGCAACGCTGGTGGCGCGGGCTTTCGCGGCCGTGATGGTCCTCGCCGCTGCTGCAGCGCCGGTCCTGCCGCGACTCCCAGCCGTCGACACCCTGGTCGAGCGTACGAACGAGATGGTTGGACCCGGCAACGGAGTCATTTCCATCGTGCATCGGCTGCAGATCTGGCAGTTCACCGCCGAGGCGGTGGCCGTCCGGCCTGTGACCGGCTGGGGGCTGAATGCCGCGCGCGACCTGCCAGGCGGCATCGGCGAGATCACGCCGGGCGCGCGCCGTCTGCCGCTGCATCCGCACAACGCCATACTGCAGTGGTGGCTTGAACTCGGCGCCGTGGGCGCTGCCTTAGGCACGGCCCTGGTCGTGCTCGCGATCCTCGGTGCCGGCCGGCTTGGAAAGCCGGCGGCCGGCCCAGACCCGACGCGGCCCGCTGCGCTAGCCGCGGTGGCGAGCGCCATAGCGGTCGCCCTGGTCGGCTACGGTATCTGGCAGGGCTGGTGGATGGCCGCGCTCTGGCTGGCCGCCGCCTTGATGGCGGCGGTTGGCGGCTCAAAGCGCTGAGCACGGACGCATCCGGCCGGTCCGATAGAGTAACCCGGGCCGGCCACGCTGAATGACCCATGCGCGCTGCCGCGCTGTTTGTGGTAAACACGCCCATCTTTGACCTGCGACCGCCCCGCATGCTGCCTGTGCTGCGCCGCCTGAGCCGACCGACGATCGCGTACGTCCACGACGTAGTCATGGCCGCGCTGTCATTCGTGCTGTCGCTCTACCTGCGCCTGGGCGACGACCTTGCGGGCTATGAGATCGAATTCCTGGTGATCGGCACCGCGTCCTTTGCCGCAGTCGCCGCGATGGTCTACCTGTGGATGGACCTCTATCGCGGGATCTGGCGCTACGCCTCGCTCAACGACCTGCTGGCGATCGCGCGCGCGGTCACGCTGATCATTCTGATCTACCTGCCGGTCATGTTCCTGACCACGCGGTTACAGGACATGCCGCGGTCGATCATCGTCATCAACTGGTTCGTGCTCGTGACGCTGCTGTCTGCGCCGCGCATCCTTTACCGCATGCTCAAGGACGGGCGCTTCGACCTGACTTACGACCGCAGCCAGGACCAGCGCATTAAGGTGCTACTGATCGGCGCCGGCGATGCGGCCGAGATGTTCATCCAGGCGATGACGCAGCGCACGCGTAGCGACTATCTGCCCGTCGCGATCCTCGACGAGGCGGAGCGGCGCGTCGGCCGGCACATCCGCGGCGTACCGGTCCTCGGCAGTGTCGACGACCTGTCGGCCGTAGTCGAGCGCCTGCGCGCGCGCGGCACGCAGCCGCAACGCCTGATCATCACCAAGCCCGATCTCGGGCCCGACAAGATGCGGCGCCTGGTCGACGAGGCGGGCCAGCTCGGCCTCACCGTCGCACGCCTGCCGCGCCTGACGGAGTTCCGCAGTGCCGGCGGCGACGAGGTCGAGGTACGACCGGTTGCGCTCGAAGACCTGCTCGGGCGGCCGCAGAACGTGCCGAACCGTGGCGCCATGAAGGCCCTGATCGCCGGCCGCCGCGTCTTGGTCACCGGCGCTGGCGGATCGATCGGCGGCGAGCTGGTGCGCCAGCTTGCCGAGATCGGGCCGGCGCGGCTGGTGCTGCTCGACAACTCTGAGTTCAACCTCTACAGCATCGAGCTGGAGATCAGGGAGCGGCTGCCCGAACTTCCCGTGCGCGCAGTCATCGGCGACGTGCGCGACCGCGAGCGGATCACGGCGTTGATTGCCGATGAGCGGCCTGAGCTCGTCTTCCATGCCGCGGCGCTCAAGCACGTGCCGATTGTCGAGGCGAACCCGCTTGAAGGCGTGCTGACGAACGTCATCGGCACGCGCAATGTCGCCGAGGCCTGCCGCGCCCACGGCGTCATCGCCATGGTCCTCATCTCGACCGACAAGGCGGTCAACCCGACCAACGTGATGGGCGCCACGAAGCGCCTCGCCGAAAGCTACTGCCAGGCGCTCGACGTCAGCGGCGTGGCGCAGGGCAGCCGCACGCGCTTCGTCACCGTGCGTTTCGGCAATGTGCTGGGCTCGACCGGCTCGGTCGT
>DATAAP010000620.1:0-9145 GCA_036260035.1 Alphaproteobacteria bacterium
AGCTCGACTGACCTTTGGCGGCGCGATCGTAGCCGCGCGCGAAATCGCCCTCCGGCCGCTCGATCTTGATCACGCGCGCACCGGCATCGGCAAGGCGCGACGCGCAATACGGCGCAGCCACTGCTTGTTCGAGCGAGACGACCAGCAATCCTTCGAGCGGCGACGACATTTCAATACGACCGCGGCAGGTCGAGCACGTGCTCGGCGAGATAGGACAGGATGAGGTTCGTCGAGATCGGCGCGATCTGATAGAGCCGCGTCTCGCGGAACTTGCGCTCGACGTCGTATTCCTCGGCGAAGCCGAAGCCGCCATGCGTCTGCAGGCACATGTCGGCTGCGGCCCACGACGCCTCCGATGCGAGCAGCTTCGCCATGTTCGCCTGTGGCCCGCACTTCTTCCCCGCGTCGAACAGGCGCATCGCCTCGCGCACCATCAGCGCCGCGGCCTCGCTCGCGGCATAGGCCTTGGCGATCGGGAACTGCACGCCCTGGTTCTGGCCGATCGGACGGCCGAACACGATGCGGCTGCGCGCGTATTCGCTTGCCTTGGCAATGAACCAGCGTGCATCGCCGATGCATTCTGAAGCGATCAGGATGCGCTCCGCATTCATGCCGTCGAGGATGTAAGAAAAACCCTTGCCTTCCTCGCCGAGCAGGTGGTCGGCGGGAAGCTCTAGATTGTCGAAGAACACCTCGGTCGTTGCGTGGTTGATCATCGCGCGGATCGGCCGGATCGTGAGGCCGCGCTTGAGCCCTTCGCGCATGTCGACAACGAAGACCGACAGGCCATCGGTGCGCTTCTTGACTTGGTCGCGCGGCGTCGTGCGCGCGAGCAGCAGCATCAGGTCCGAATGCTCGGCGCGGCTGGTCCACACCTTCTGGCCGTTGACGACGTAGCGGTCGTTGCCGTGACGCACCGCCGTGGTGCGGATCGCCGTGGTATCAGTGCCTGCCGTCGGTTCCGTCACGCCGAACGCCTGCAGACGCAGCTCGCCCCTGGCAATGCCGGGCAGCCAGCACTGCTTCTGCGCGGGGCTGCCGTGGCGCAGGATCGTGCCCATCGTGTACATCTGCGCGTGGCACGCAGCGCCGTTGCCGCCGCTCTTGTGGATCTCCTCAAGGATCGCCGCGGCCGCACTGATGCCGAGACCGCTGCCGCCGTATTCCTCGGGAATCAGCACGGCGAGCATGCCGGCCTCGGTCAGCGCGCGGACGAACTCGGTCGGATATTTCCGCTCGCGGTCAAGGGCACGCCAGTACTCGCCCGGGAAGCGCGCGCACAGCGCGCGCACAGAGGCCCGGATATCCGCGTATTCTTCTGTCTCGGTCTCGCCTAGCATCGTCCGCTCACCATAGCCGCCGACGCAGGACGACGCTACTGGCTGGCGCGGCGTCTGAGCTCGGCGAGCAGTTCCGGCGCCACCTTGATCCCGCCCGCCTGCGCAGCCGCCCGCAACTTCAGACGGCGCTCGCCGGGCAGTCGCGTGCCGGGCTGGTCGAGGACGGCCTTGGCCAGCTCGGCCACACGCGCCGCGAAACCCATGCCACCGAAGCGCATCGGGTCAATCAAGATGAAGAACTGGCCAACCCGCGGCGGTGGGCCCTTCGCGTCGAAGAAGGAGCTCGCCTCATGGCCGAAATGGGCGCCCGTCAGCGCCGCCGAGAGAATCTCCACCATCAGCACGAGCGCGGCACCTTTGGCGTCGCCCATCGGCAGCATCGTGCCGGCCATCGCCGCCTTGGCATCGCGCGTCGGCCTGCCCTCGACATCGAGCGCCCAGCCTTCGGGGATCGGCTCGCCCTTCTGCGCAGCGACCATGATCTTGCCGCGCGCCACCTTGCTAAGGCTGAGATCGATCACCAGCGGCGAGGCGCCGGCGCGCGGACAGGCGAAGGCGATCGGGTTGGTGCCGAACAGCGCGCGCGATCCGCCCCACGGGGCGATCGCCGCCGGCGAATTACCGAAGACCATCGCGACGATGCCGCGCGCTGCCAGCGGCTCAACGTGATAGCCGGCGGCGCCGAAATGGTGCGAGTTGGTGACACCCACACCGACGACGCCAGCAGCGGTCACCATTTCCGCCGCACGCTCCAGCCCGCGCGCGATCGCCGGAAAGGCGAAGCCGTCGCGCGCATCAACCAGCAGCGCGGCCGACGCGGTCTGCGTCAGGGTAGGCTCGGCCTTGCCGTCGACCTTGCCGGCGCGCGCCTGGTCGGCATAAGCCGGCAGGCGCGACAGGCCGTGCCCGGCCTGCCCGTCCGCCTCCGCCGCGACCAGCGCCTTTGCCACGTATTCGGCGTTGACCGGCGCGACGCCGGCCGCCGTGAGCACGCCCACAGCAAGCTCGTGCGCCTCCGCGAGGGACAGCAGCTCGCTCATTTCGGGGCACCCAGCGCGCGGCGGATATTCGCGGCGGTAACGGTCGACACCCGCGCGTTCGCCTCATGTGTCACCCCGGCAATGTGCGGCGTCAGCAGCAGATTCGGCACGCCCTCGAAAACCGAACCCTTCTGCAACGGCTCCTGGCCGAAGACGTCGAGCGCCGCCCCACCGAGTTTCTTCGCCCTGAGCGCTTCCGCAAGGGCCTCCTCGTCGATGATGCCGCCGCGCGCGCTGTTGATGATGAAGGCGGTCGGCTTCATCTTCGCCATCGCTTTGGCGTCGATCAGGTTGCGCGTCGCCGGCGTTAGCGGCACGTGCAGGCTGATAATGTCGCTGGTACGGAACAGCGTATCGAGGTCGACGCAAGCCGCGCCGTGCTGCTTCCACACCGGGTCATTCGGCTTGAGCGCCGGGTCATACGCGCAGAGATCGAGCTCGAGCGCCTTCGCCCGCTGCGCCACCGTGCGTCCGATCCCGCCGAAGCCGACCAGGCCGAGGCGCCTGCCCGCCACCTCGTGGAACATCAGATCGTTGCGCGGCCATTTGCCCGCCAGTACGGCGGCGTTGGCCTGCCAGACATTGCGCAGCCCGACCAGCATCGCTGCGACCACCCATTCGGCGACCGAGACGGAATTGGCGCCCGTCGCCGGGAAAACCTGGATGCCGCGGCGCCCGCATTCATCCATATCGATGTTGTCCAGCCCGACGCCCAGCCGGCCGACGGCCTTGAGCTTCTTGCAGCCGGCGAGCAGGCGCCCGCGCACCTGCGTGCGGTTGCGCACGATCAGCGCCGGGGCATCTCCGGCGATTCGGATGATGTCGTCCGGCCGGTCGACGAGAGTGCGATCGTAATGGACCTTGAAGTCGCGGCTGAGGTCGTCGACCGCGCTCTGGTCGATGAACTCCGTGATGACGATGTCGTACATGATCTACTCGGCGGCGTTCCTGATCAGCGATTCTCCCGGCCGCACGCGGGTGAAGACAACGGGTTCGGTCGTAACGTTGATCCGGCCGCCGCGCAAGCTGACGCAGGTAAAGCGCGACGTGTTGAGGTCGCTCGCCTGCGGATGGTCGCTGCGGAAATGAGCACCGCGCGAGTCGACGCGCGCCACCGCCGCGGCGACAATCGCCCCGCTCACCAGGATCAAATTCTTGAGATTCAGCCAGTCATGCCAAGTCAGATTGAAGGCGAGGTTCGATGACTCGACGCCGATGCGGTCGAGTTCCGCCTCCAATGCATCTAGGCCTTCCGCTGCGCGCGCGAGGCTTGCAGCATCGCGGATGATGCCGGCGTCCTCCCACATCAGCTCGTGCAGCGCCTCGCGCACGCTCTCGATATTGCCGATCGGCCTGGTCAGCGGCGCGCGGGCGCGTGCCACGGCTTCGTTGATCACGGCCTCGTCGGGCTCTCGCCACGGCGCTCCCGCATCGATGTCACGTGCCATCGTGTCGCCAGAGATGCCGCCGAACACCGTCGAATTGGCAACGCCGTTGCCGCCGAGGCGGTTGGCGCCGTGCACGCCGCCCGTATCCTCGCCGGCCGCGTAGAGGCCGGGCAGCTCGGTCGTGCAGTCCGGCCTGAAGCGCACGCCGCCCATCATGTAATGCGCGGTCGGCACCACCTCGACGAGGCCGCCCACCAAGTCAAAGCCCACGTCGCGGCAGCGCTCGACCATGCCCTTGAACTGCCGGCGCACCATAGCCGCATCGAGATGGCGCATGGTGAGGAACACGCCGCCATGCTGACCGACCGCCTCCCTCTTGCGCATCTGCTCAAACATGGCACGGCTGACGATGTCGCGCGTCGCCCGCTCGCCACGCGAGTCGTAGCGCAGCATGAAGCGCTCGCCTTTCGCATCGAGCAGATGACCGCCCGCGCCGCGCAAGCCCTCCTCGATGATCGTGCCGGAGATGCGCGTATCCGGCCCGGCGATCAGGCCGGTCGGATGGAACTGCACCATCTCCATGTCGCGCAAAGTCAGGCCGGCGCGCAGCGCCATTGCCATGCCGTCGCACGACTTGTCGCCCGAGGGCGTGTGGTACTTGTACATGGTCGGGCCGCCGCCGGTGGCCAGCAGCACGGCGCGCGCCTGCACGAACGTGAACTCGCCGCTGCGCATGTCGATGAACAGTACGCCCGCCAGTGCGTCGCCGCTGCGGGTGCGCACCAGCTCGATCGCGCGATGCTCCTCCAGCCGCGCAATCCCTCGCGCCCAGACCTGTTCGGCGAGGCGGTTGATGATCTCGATCCCGGTCAGGTCCCCCTTATGCACCGTGCGGTCGAAGGTCTGGCCGGCGAACGCCTTCTGGTGCACGGTGCCGTCAGGATTGCGGTCGAAGAAGCAGCCGTATTCCGCCTCGAGCTCGCGGATGCGACGCTGCGCCTCGATGACCAGGGTCCAAGCGAGGTCCTGGTCGTTGAGCCACTTGCCGCCCTCGATCGTGTCCATGAAATGCCGCTCGGCGGAATCGCCTGCCGCCAGCGCGACGTTATAGCCCCCCTGCACCATGCGCGTGCAGCCACACTTGCCGAGCAGCCCTTTGACGGCGACGGTGATCTTCAGGGACGGATTCGCCTTCTGCGCATGCAGCGCCGCGAGCAGCCCCGCCCCGCCGCTGCCGAGGATCAGGATGTCGGTCGAAAGGCGCTTCATCCCGCCTTGACGCCCATCGCGGCCAGCGCCGTTGCGCGGCGCTGTTCCGCCGTTGCGCGCACCGTGTCGTAGAGGGAGCCGCCGTGACTGTCCATCGCGACCAGCAGCGGGCCAAAACCCTTGATGCGGAACTTCCATAGGCTCTCGGGATTCAGGTCGTCGAGATCGACGTCCTCAATCGCCTCGATCCAGGTCGTTTCCAGGGCCGCCGTGCCACCGATGATGGCGAGATAGGCCCCACCCATCTCCGCGAAGGCCTGCGCCGACTCCTCGCCGAGCCCACCCTTGCCGATGATGAAGCGTACGCCGTAGTCGCGCATCAGTGGCCGCGTGAAGCGCTCCATGCGCGCACTCGTCGTCGTGCCAATGCAGACCGCCGCGTAGCCGGTCGGATGCTCAGCCGATTTCGTTACCTTGCGCACGTTTGGCGCCGTGTGGATCACGGCGTGGCCCTTCATGTCGAAGCGGGTCTTGCGGCCGCGGTCGAACATGTGGATCTGCGTTGCGTCGCGGATGCCGAACAGCGTGCTGTTGAGCGTCACGGTGTCGCCCGCCTTGAGCGCGCGCACCTGTGGCTCGTTGACTGGCATGTTCAGGTCGTAATGCGCCATGGTCAGAAGCCGATCTCGACGCCCTTGGGCGTGAACGTCGCCGTCGCGCGCCGCGCCGAATGGCACTGGATGTTGACGGCGACTGGGTTCATCGTGATGTGCGTCGCCGCCAGCTCGACATGCACCGCGAAGGCAGTCGAATCGCCGCCGAGCCCCTGCGGCCCGATGCCGAGTGCGTTGACGGCGTTGCTGAGCATCTTCTCCAGCATGGCACCTTCCGGATCGCTGCAGACGGAGCCGAGCGGCCGCGTCGCCGCGACTTTCGCGAGATGCATGCAGAGATCGGACGTGCCGCCGACACCGACACCCACGATTGTCGGGGGGCAGACCTTGCCTCCCGCCTCCATGACCCGGTCGATCACGAATGTCTTGATGCCATCCACTCCATCCGCGGGAATGCACATCTTGAGGAAAGAGCCGTTCTCCGAGCCGGAGCCCTTCGGGATCATCTCCAGCCGCAGCTCATGCGGCCGGTCCGAGAAGTCGATGTTGATCACCGGGATGCCGGCGCCGCATGAGCTGTGCTCATTCATCCGAGTGATGGGATGCACCACCGAGGAGCGCAGCGGATGCTCGCGGGTCGCGCGCTCGACACCGCGGCGGATCGCCGCCTTGAGCGCAACGCCATCGACGTCCACGTCGCGGCCGATCGTGACGTTGTAGATCGGGATGCCGGTATCCTGGCACAGCAGGTTGTCGGTGCGCTCCGCGACCGCAATGTTCTCGATCATGGTCGCGAGGATCGTCTTCGCGGTTCGGTCGCTCTCGCCAGCATCGAGGCGCTGAAAGCCCTGCTTGATATCGTCGGGGAGTACCTTGAGCGCGCGGATATAGAGCAGCTTCGCCGCCTCCTCGACGGCTTCGGGATCGACATGAAGCTTGTACGTGTTGTCGCCGGGACGGCTCATCGCTGCATGCCCCACTTGCGCACCGTATGCGTCTCGATCGTGCGGAAGATAACGCTTTCGACCAGCAGGCCGATGATGATCACCGCCGTCAGGCCGGCGAACACCGCGGCCGTCTCGAGCTGGTTGCGGTTCTCGAAGATGAACCAGCCAAGCCCGCCCGAGCGCGACGACACGCCGAAGACCAGTTCGGCCGCGATCAAGGTGCGCCAGGCGAAGGCCCAGCCGATCTTCAGGCCGGCCAAGATCGAGGGAAACGCCGCCGGGATCAGGATGTTCATGACGTACCGCAGGCCGCGCAGGCCGTAATTCATGCCGGCCATGCGCTGCGTCTCGGATACCGACAGGAAGCCCGTATGTGTGTTGAGGGCGACGGCCCACAGCACCGAGTGGATGATGACGAAGACGAGGCTGGGAATGCCGAGGCCGAACCACAGCAGCGCCAGCGGCAGCAAAGCGATCGCCGGCAGCGGGTTGAACATCGATGTGAGGGTCGACAGCAGGTCGGTGCCGATCCGCGTCGAGACCGCGACCGTCGTGAACACCGCCGCCAACAGCAAGCCCGCCGCGTAGCCCATCAGCAGGACCTTGATCGAGGTAAAGACGCGGTCGAGCAGCGGTCCGCGCGTGGTCGCCTCCCACAGCGCCTGCACCATTTCGAGGAAGGTCGGGAACATCAGGTTGTTGTTAATGTAACGCGCATAGGCCTCCCAGATCGCCGCGAGCACGATCAGGATCATGACTCGGCGCACCCAGTCGATGTTGGTGACGCGCTCCCACAACGACAGCGGCCGCGCCACCTCGCCGACCTGCGCCGCATCCAACGTGGTGTTCTCGAATTCCGCGCGCACCGGCGGCATGCGCATCGCCCGCGCCTCAGCCATGGTCCGCCCCCTTGTTCGCCTGCGCGTCTTCCTCGATGCGCTCGGCGAACAGCATGTTGTGGATGCGCTGATTGAGCGCCATGAACTCTGGGCCGCCTTGCTCGGCATGGCCGAACTGGTGCGCGTTGAGCTCGGCCTTGACCCGGCCGGGATGCGGGCTCAGCACGAGGATGCGCGAGCCGACGATGATCGCCTCCTCAATCGAATGGGTGACGAACAGAACGGTGAACCGCGTGTCCTCCCAGAGCTGCAGGAGTTCTTCCTGCATCTTGCGCCGCGTCAGCGCGTCGAGGGCCGCGAACGGCTCGTCCATCAGCAGGATGTCCGGCTCCATCGCCATCGCGCGCGCGATGGCCACGCGCTGCTTCATACCGCCCGACAGCATATGCGGGTAGACGTCGCGGAACTTCGTCAGGTTGACTTTGTCGATGTATTTGCGCGCGCGCTCATGCGCCTCGGCGCGGCCGCAACGCTTGCTGACCAGCATCGGGAACATGACGTTCTGCAGCACCGTCTTCCACGGCAACAGCTGGTCGAACTCCTGGAACACCATCATCCGGTCCGGCCCCGGCCGGTCGATGGTGCGGCCGTTGAGCTGCATCGTGCCCTCCACCGGCTTCATGAAGCCGGCGACCCCTTTGAGCAGCGTTGACTTGCCGCAGCCGGACGGACCGAGCAGGACGAACCGGTCGGCCGGATAGACGTTGAAGCTCACCCGCGACGTCGCCGTGACCAGATGCTGGCGCGTCTTGTACTGCAGCGTGACGCCGTTGACCGAGAGCAGCGGCGGCACGTCCGGCGCGGGTGCTGCTTCCCTTGCCGTGCCGCTCGTGCGTGCTGCCAGCGCCGCCACGCTCATGTCAGCTCCCCTGCTTGTCATGGATCTCCGGGAAGAACATATCGCGCCATGTGGCTGGCTTTTCCTTGATCGAACCCACCTTGTGCATGAACTCGGCGTATTTCATGACGTTCTGCGGCGTGGTCGTGAAGACGTTCTCCGGATCGTTAAGGATCTTCTCGACGAAATCGAGCGGCAGCTTCGAGTTCTCGGCCTTGATCCACAGCATTGCGATTTCCTTCTTGTTGCTGTTGATGAGGCCCATCGCCTCCTCGAGCGCTGCGAGGAAAGCCTTATAGGTCATCGGGTTCTTGTCGCGGAAGGCGCTCGTCGTCCAGATCGTATTGAACGTCGCCGGCCCGCCCAGCACCTCGTACGAGTTCAGGACGCGCTTCACGCGGGCATCCTCGAGCTGCTGGTATTGGAACGGCGCCGAGGAGAAATGCGCGGTGATCTCGCTCTTGCCCGACATCATCGCCGCCATGCCGTCCGGATGCGACATGGAAACGGTGAGCCGGTCGAGCGCGTCGTGCTTGCCGAGCAGCTTCTCCGCCGCCATCTGCAGAGTGACGGCCTGGATCGACACCTTGACGGCGGGGAGCGCGATGCGGTCCTTGTCTGTCAAATCGGCGATCGTCTTCACTGCGGGATTGATCGTGTTGAGGTAGAGCGGCATCGAGTTGATCGCCGACACCCCCTTCACGTTGAGATTGCCTTTGGTGCGCGCCCAGATCGTCTCCAGCGGCCCGACGCCGCCCGCGGCGAGGTCGAGGCTCCCGGAAATCAGCGCGTCGTTCATCGGGGCACCCGCCGACAGCCGGCTCCACTCGATTTTGATGTCGCCGAGGCCAGCTGCCTTGACGTGCTTCT